>DASVUW010000276.1:0-7219 GCA_036386845.1 Allosphingosinicella sp.
GCACCCGGTCTTCCCGCCTTGGCCTGGGCGATTTCCCCATCGACGAGGTCGACCAGCGCGTTGCGCAGATGGTGCGGCGACATGATCAGCGCGTCCATCTCGTGCGGCTCGACATAGCCGGTGATGTAGTTGAACAATTGCGCGACATCGCGGCCGACCCGGGGATCGGCGGTGAAGAAGCTCAGGTCGGTGTAGATTCGCGCGGTCTGCGGGTGGTAATTGCCGGTGCCGAAGTGGCAGTAGGTGCGGTAGCCCTTCTCCTCGCGGCGCACGACCATCGACACCTTGGCGTGGGTCTTCCAATCGATGAATCCATAGACGACCTGCACGCCGGCCCGCTCCAGCGCGTTGGCCCAAAGCAGGTTCTGCTCCTCGTCGAAGCGCGCCTTGAGCTCGACCACGGCGGTGACCGATTTCCCGGCTTCGGCCGCGTCGATCAGGGCGCGGATGACCGCCGATTGCTTGCCGGCGCGATAGAGGGTCTGCTTGATCGCGATGACGTCCGGATCGGCGGCGGCCTGCTTCAGGAATTCGACCACCACTTCGAAGCTTTCGTAAGGGTGGTGGACGACGATGTCCTTGGTCTGGATGGCGGCGAAGCAGTCCCCGCCATGCTCGCGGATCCGCTCGGGAAAGCGCGGCGCGAAAGGCGCGAACTTCAGGTCCGGACGGTCCTCGTCGTAAAGCGCGTCGAGATCGGCGATCCCTAGGAATCCGGTGGATTCGGTGACGATCGCCTCGGCCGCACCGACGCCCTCGCGGACCATGGCGACGAGCTCGTCGGGCATTTCGGCGGCCAGCTTCAGCCGGATGACGCTTCCGCGGCGGCGGCGCTTGATCGCGCTTCGGAAGTAGCGGACGAGATCCTCGGCTTCCTCCTCGACCTCGATGTCGCTGTCCCGAAGGATCCGGAAGGCGCCCCCGCCGACCAGCTCGTGGTCCGGGAACATGGCGGCGATGTTGCGCCGGATGAGGGTCTCCACGGCGATATAGCGCGCTTCCGCGCCCGGCAGTCGGATGAAGCGGGGCAGGGTCGACGGGACCATCACCAGCTCGCGGATCGGCTCGCCGGTGCGCAAGTGCCGCAGGTCGAAGATCAGCGAGAAACCGCGATTGGGGATGAACGGAAAGGGATGGGCCGGATCGATCGCCTGGGGCGTCAGGACCGGGAAGATCTGCTCGCGGAAATGGCGCTCGAGCCATTCCGCCGATTCCGAATCGAGCGCCCCGCTTCCGATCACCGCCACGCCGGAATCGGCAAGGGCCCGACGAAGCTCCGACCACACCTGCTGCTGGCTCTGGGTGAGCTCGTCGGCCTCGGCGGCGACGGCGGCGAGCTGCTGGACCGGGGTGAGACCGTCGGCCGACGCGTCCTCGACTCCGAGAAGACGGTGCGCCTTCAGGCCGGCGACCCGGACCATGAAGAATTCGTCGAGGTTGCTTCCGGATATGGACAGGAACCGAAGCCGCTCGAGCAACGGGTGGGCCGGGTTGCAGGCTTCCTCGAGGACTCGCCGGTTGAAGGCGAGCCAGCTCAGCTCCCGGTTGAAATAGCGTTCCCGCGCGGTCAGCTGCGGCCTGGGTGCGGACGATTGGGCGGTCTCGTTCATTCGGCTTGGCTTCTCGCCCTCTTGATGATGCCGTCTTCCGAGAGCGCGCGCTTCACCATTGCCACCGTCATGCGACGATGATGTGACAGAGCGGCCCGGTCGAGCGCCGCGACGACCTGCAGAACGGCAATATAGGACCGTTCGATCCGAGGCACGATGAAAGCGGGCACTTCGGGCGGAACGGCGATTCCCCGGTCGCCGAGCAATTTGACGATCAGATCGCCGATCAGGGTATCGTCGGGACGCTCGATCGCGACGTGCGGAGTCGCGGCGAGGCGCGAGCGCAGGTCGGGGAGCGCGACCTGCCAGACGGGCGGGGGAGAATCGGCAACGATCAGTAGCGGCCGGCGCGCCAGCTGAGCCTCGTTCCAGGCATGGAAGAGCGCTTCCTCATCATGCTCCTCGCCATTGTCGAACAGCCGACCGCCGGTCTTTCGGACGAAGAGCCGGCCGAGCAGGCTTCGCCCGGACTTGCGGGGTCCGGTGACGAGGGTGGCCATGACGGGCCACAGCGACCATCGTTTCAGATGGTCGAAGGCGGCCCGGTTCGCTTCGGAGATGAGGAAGTCCTCATCGCGGTCGGCTACCGGCCAGTCGAGCGGCAGCGCGATCTGAGGCACTTCAGTCGCCGCCCCGCGACAGACGAAGGCTGCTGCCCGAACCCGAGACCCGCCAGCCCTGGGCCTCGAGCGCGGCGGCCAGGGCGCCCGGCTCGCCCATATAGCTGACGCGCATCGCCGAGGTGCCTCCGATCGACGGGTTGGTCGTGAAGGCCGAGGTGACCCCGGGTACCCGGCTCACCGCCAGCTCGGCCCGCCCGATCGCCGCCTGGTCGGGCGTGTCGACCTCGATCCGAAGGACGGTCACGGCGCCGGAAGGAGAGGTGCCGGGCGGAGGCAAGGGCCGCCGGGATTCCTCGACCTGGGTTTCCGGCGACTCACCCTCTTCCTCCACGATCTCCTCGACCAGCGGGGGCTCGGGGACGATCAGGGACGGGTCCGGCGTGAGCTCGCCGGCGGCGAGCGCCCGGCTGTACAGCAGGTCGAGGCCGCGCACGCCTTCGTCGAGCAGGCGCGGGATGAGCGCGCTGGTCTCGACCCGGAGCGTGAACTGGCCCAGCACCCGGTTGTCGGGGCCGTGGCGGGCGGTAAACACCCCGATCGCCGGTCCGCCCGGATAGAGGCGCCTGAGGTGGACCTCCGGAGTGACGACGTCGGCGGCGCCATATTGGTCGAGAAGCATCCGCCACCAGGCGCGGCCGGGCCGGCGGGTCTGGGTGACGTTGAGGAGCAGCGGATCGATCCCCGAGCCGGTCGGCCGGACATAGTCGACCGGGCTGTTGCCGGTGCGGTAGCGGGCCCAGGCGCGCTGCCACTCGTTGCGCGATTCGAAGGTCTGGAAGGAGGAGCCGGTCAGCATCACCGGAATGACCAGCACCGGGGCCGAGCGTCGGACCGAGCCGCTGACCCCGAGCAGCTGACCTGTCCGGGCGCGGTCGAAAAGCACGCCCAGAGTCGCGATATAGCGTTTGGGGCCGATCTGCTCCTGCTCGACGACGATTCCCGCGACCATTCCGTTGAGCGCGGAGTCGGTGAGGCCGGGCGCCTCCTCGATCGGCCGGCCATTGGTCTTGGCCCAGAGCGCCTTCCAGCCTTTCTGCTGCGCCTCGCGCCAGCCTTCCTCGCGGGCCTTGTCGGCCGTGTCGGCACTGACATCGACCTCGACTCCGGTGATCTCGAAGGTGCTGGCGCTGTCGATCGGCGGAACGCCGCGGTCGGCGCCTTCCAGCTGCGCCCAGACCGCCTGGCCCGCCACGAGGGAGGCGAGCAAGGCGACGAACAGGAGGGGGAGACGAAAGGTCGGCTTCACGCCCGCCTTTTGGCGAGTTGGACCTGGAAATCCAAGCGCGATGTGGCTGGCAGCGCGGGGCTTCTAAAAATCCTCCCCTGCATTTGCAGGGGAGGGGGACCATGCGAAGCATGGTGGAGGGGCCCTGCTGAGTCCGAAAGAACCCCTCCACCGCGCTTTCGCGCGGTCCCCCTCCCCCGGAAAACCGGCGGAGGAATAAAGAGGATCGGGCGCCGAAGCTGGGAAAGGGCTTCAATATCCTCGGTACAGGCTTTAGGCGGCGGCAATGGGCGACGGCGACGGCTACACTTACGCGAAAGCGGGCGTCTCGATCGCGGCGGGCAACGCCCTCGTCAGGGCCATCGCCCCACTAGCCAAATCGACCGCCCGGCCCGGCGCCGACGCGTCGCTCGGCGGCTTCGGCGGCTTTTTCGACCTCAAGGCGGCGGGTTATCGCGATCCGCTGCTGGTCGCGGCCAATGACGGGGTTGGAACCAAGCTCAAGCTGGCCATCGAGTCCGGCCGGCACGAGGGGGTCGGGATCGACCTCGTCGCCATGTGCGCCAACGACTTGATCGTCCAGGGCGCCGAGCCGCTCTTCTTCCTCGATTATTTCGCGACGGGGCGCCTGGACGGGGGAGTCGCCGAGCGGGTCATCGCGTCGATCGCCGAGGGCTGCCGCCAGGCCGGCTGCGCCCTCATCGGGGGGGAGACGGCGGAGATGCCCGGAATGTATGCCGAGGGGGACTACGATCTCGCCGGCTTCTGCGTCGGAGCGGTGGAGCGGGACGAAGCGCTGACCGGCTCGAAGGTCGCTGCGGGGGACGTCATCCTCGGTCTAGCGTCCTCGGGAGTCCATTCGAACGGCTTCTCGCTCGTTCGAAGGCTCGCCGCGGACCGCGGCTGGAGGCTCGAACGGCCCGCGCCCTTCGACCGGGACATATTGCTGGTCGACGCCCTTCTGGCGCCCACGATCATCTACGTGAAGATGCTTCTGCCCCTTATCAGAAGCGGGCGGATCAAGGCGCTCGCGCACATCACCGGTGGGGGGCTCCTCGAGAACATCCCCCGGATCCTGCCCGGCCACCTGCAAGCTACGGTGAACGCCGGCGGCTGGCCGCTGCCCCCGCTCATGGCCTTCCTTCAGGGCCAGGGGAATATAGAACCCGAAGAAATGGCCCGCACCTTCAATTGCGGCATCGGAATGGCCCTGGTCGTCGCCGCCGAGGATGCCGCCGAAGTCCACAACCAGCTCCAGCCGAGCGGTGCGGTCTATCAAATCGGATCGATCGGCGAGGGGAAGCGAAGCTGCACCGTCACTGGCCGGGGCGGCAGCTGGAGCGCTCGGGGAGACTGGACCGCGACCCACCATGGCTGAGAGGGTCCGCGTCGGCGTGCTGGTCTCGGGGCGCGGCACCAACATGGTGGCCTTGAGCGAATATAAGAGGCGCGAGGCGCGCAGCTACGATCTGGCCCTCGTCGCATCCAACGTGCCCGAGGCCCGCGGCCTCGTCGTCGCCAGGCGCCTCGGAATCCCGATTTGGGCGAACAGTCACAAGGGCATGGAGCGCGAGGAATTCGACCATCTGGTCGACCTGGCGCTGCGCGAGGCCGATGTCGAAGTGGTCGCCCTCGCCGGCTACATGCGGCTTCTCTCGAGCGAGTTCATCGCGAGGTGGGAAGGCCGGATCCTCAACATCCACCCTTCCCTGCTCCCCGCCTATAAGGGCCTCGACACCCACCGGCGCGCGCTAGCGGCGGGCGAGATCTGGGTAGGGTGCTCGGTCCATCTCGTCACCGACGAGCTCGACGGCGGGCCGGTGCTGGCCCAGGCGCGGGTGAGGGTGCGCGAGCGGGAGACGGCGGAGCAGCTCGCGGCTCGAGTGCTCAAGGAGGAGCACCGGCTCTATCCGGAGACTCTCGACAGGTTCTGCGCCCGGCTGAGGCCCGGGCATGTGGACCTGATTTAATCCTCCCCGAGCTTGCTCGGGGAGGGGGACCACCCGAAGGGTGGTGGAGGGGTAGCTTGCAGAAGCCTGCGCCATTTACCCCTCCACCAGGCTTCGCCTGGTCCCCCTCCCCATCTTCGATGGGGAGGAAAGACTTAGCCCACGATCTCTTCGGGCTTGAAGAAGAAGTCGATCTCGATTCTGGCGTTCTCGGCGCTGTCTGAGCCGTGGACGCTGTTCGCCTCGATCGACTCCGCGAACTCCTTGCGGATCGTTCCCTCGTCGGCATTGGCGGGGTTGGTGGCGCCCATCACTTCGCGGTTGCGGGCGACGGCGTTCTCGCCTTCCAGCACCTGAACGACGACCGGACCCGACGTCATGAAGGCTACCAGGTCGTTGAAGAAGGGCCGCTCGCGGTGGACTCCGTAAAAGCCCTGGGCCTGCTCCCGGGTCATCCGGATCCGGCGCGAGGCGACGACCCGCAGGCCGGCTTCCTCGAGCTTGGCGGTGATCGCTCCGGTGAGGTTGCGCCGGGTGGCGTCGGGCTTGATGATCGAGAAAGTGCGTTCGGTCGCCATGGCCGCTCTATGCTCCGTGTTTGTGAGGGGATTTGGCGGGCTCTCTAGGGGGAGCAGGCGAAAAGGGCAATTCCCGTTAAGGCCCCTGCACCCACTTGCCGCGCTCGTCCTGCTTCCAGTAGCGGGCCTCGACCTCCGGCCGGCCCTTCAGCGCACGCCAGGCCTCGCGGGCCCCCTCCCTGGCGTCGTTGTCGAAGAAATAGAAAGCACGCGCGAAACCGAGCGCCTCCTCGCGCCAGCGGCCGTCAGCAAGGGCGATGTTGGCGGCGCCGTTCGCCGGCGCCGGCTCCGGCGACAGCAAAACCGGCTGGCTTTCCGCGCGGTCGCGCCCATGCGGGAGGAAGCTGTTCTTGGCGTAGCTCCACAATTGCTCGTCGAGCCGGGCGAGCAGCTCGGGCTCGGCCACCACCACCAGCCGCTCGCCTCCAGCCAGCACTTTTTCCGCGATGCTCGGAAGCACCCGCTCGAGCGGGGACGCGGTCAGATGGTAGAAGTCGACGATCACCTCTTCGTCATCCCGGCGAAAGCCGGGATCTCGGGACGAGCAGTCTCGGCGGGTCTCCCCGAGGTCCCGGCTTTCGCCGGGATGACGGCCATGCTCACCCTTCGAAATTGGCCGCGACGAAGCGGTCGAGCAAAGCGACCCCGTAGCCGGTGGCACCCTTGTCGTAGAGGTGGCTCGCTTTGTCGGCCCAAGCCATTCCGGCGATATCGAGATGGGCCCATTTGACTCCCGGCTCGACGAAGCGCTGCAGGAAAACGGCGGCGGTGATCGATCCGCCCTCCCTCGGGCCGACATTCTTCATGTCGGCGATCGGGGAATCGATCAGCTTGTCGTAGGGATCGCCCAAGGGCATGCGCCACAATTTGTCCCCGCTCGCCGCGCCCGCCGCCATGAGCTGGCCGGCGAGACCGTCGTCGTTCGAGAACAGGCCGGCATATTCGTGGCCGAGCGAGATGATCATCGCTCCGGTCAGGGTGGCGAGATCGACGATCACTTCCGGCTTGTACTCGCGCTGGGCCCAGGTGATCGCGTCGCCGAGGACCAGCCGCCCTTCCGCGTCGGTGTTGATCACCTCGATCGTCTGGCCGGACATGCTGGTGACGACGTCCCCGGGGCGCTGGGCGTTGCCGTCGGGCATGTTCTCGGCGAGCGCGCAGACCGCCACGATGTTCGCTTTCGCCTTGCGGCCGGCGAGCGCCGCCATCGCGCCGGCGACGGCTCCGGCGCCGC
>DASVUW010000277.1:0-2774 GCA_036386845.1 Allosphingosinicella sp.
GGGGCAGCGGCTCGGGGAGGAACGCGATCCGCACCGGCGTCTTGAACAAAGCGATCCGCTCGCGCACCCAGGCCTTCAATTCCTCTTCGCTCGCGCTCGCGCCGGGGGCGAGGTGCACCACCGCCGCCGGCTCTTCGCCGAGCGTCCGGTGCGGTATCCCGATCAACGCCGCGTCGGTGATAGCGGGGTGCTCGAACAGGACGTTCTCGACTTCGGAAGAATAGATGTTCTCGCCGCCTCGGATGACCATGTCCTTGGCCCGGTCGACGATGTAGAGAAATCCCTCATCGTCGAGACGGGCGAGGTCTCCGGTGCGGACCCAGCCGTCGACGAAGGTGCCAGCGGTGGCTTCCGGATTGTTCCAATAGCCTTTGACGATCTGAGGCCCGCGCGCCCACAATTCGCCGACCTCGCCCAGGGGCAACTCCTCGGTCGCGTCGGGCGACATGATCTTCAGATCCGCGATCGGCACGGCCGGACCCGCGCTGTCGGGCCGGTTCAGATAATCCTCGCCGACATGGCTGGTGACCGTCGCCGTCGTCTCGGTCATTCCCCACCCGTTGCCGGGCAGGGCCCCGAACTCTTCCCGGATCTTCCTGACCAGCTCGGGCGCGGCGGGGGCGCCGCCGTAGCTGATCTGCTCGAGGCTCGAGAGGTCGAAGCGGGAGCGTTCGGGATGCTCGAGCAACTGCCAGGCGATGGTGGGCACGCCGCCGGTCATGTGCACCCGCTCGCGCTCGATGATCGCCATCGCCTCCAGGGCATCCCATTTGCGCATGAAAACGATCGTGTGGCCGGCGACCATCGTCCCCATCAGCATCGCGCTCAGGGCGGTGCAGTGGAAGAGCGGGATCACCATGAGGGCGGTCTTGGGCTGGGGCTCAGGCGGAGCCTCGCCTCGGCGAAGAGCCGCCCTGGCGTTCGAATAGCCGACCGAGAGGATGTTGGTGGTGAGGTTGCGATGGGTGCCGAGCGCGCCCTTGGGCCGGCCGGTCGTCCCGCTCGTATAGAGGATGGTCGCCTCGTCGTCGGGGGCGATCGGGACGTCGGGGAGCTCCGAGTCGGGCAGGGCGCCCCAACGGCCCGGCTCTCCGATCAGGTCCTCGAACCGGAGGGCGGCCGCGGGGGCCTCGGTGGAGCGGCTGACGACGACATTTTCGAGCCCGGCAAGGACGGACCGGTGAGGCTCGATCCGCTGCCATCGAGCGAAGTCCGCGATGAGCAGCTTCGAGCCCGAATCGGCGAGGCCGAATTCAAGCTCGGCGCCCGTCCACCAGGCGTTGAGCGGGACCGCGATCGCGCCCACCGCGGTCGCCGCGAAGAAGGCGACCGGCCATTCGGGCAGGTTCGCCATCGCGATCGCCACCCGGTCGCCTTTGGCGATCCCGAGCCGCCGAAGCTCGCCGGCGAGAGCGACGATGGCCCGATATTGCGCTTCCCAGGAAACCCGCTCGCCTTCGAAGATGGTCGCCGTACGATCCGCGTGGGCGCGCGACAGGCGCACCAGGGAGGGCAGGTTGGGCGGAGCGTTCTTCCAGACGCGCGTCGGGATCCCGCGGATGACGGCCTCATCCATCTCGAGGCGGGAGCCGGGCGCGGTAAGGAGCGCGTCGACCTGGTTGAGACTCATCCGCGGCCAGTCGGGGTCCAGCTCGAAGCCTTGGGTCACGATGCTCCTCCGTCATTGCGAGCGGAGCGAAGCAATCCAGTTTCCGGCGTCCGCGCGGCTGGATTGCTTCGTCGCTTCGCTCCTCGCAATGACGTTGATTCGGTTCGGGCTCAAGCGCTAGGCGGCACTTCTCAATCCTCCCCCGGTTTTCCGGGGGAGGGGGACCGCGCGAAGCGCGGTGGAGGGGTTCTTCGGACTCCGTAAGGCCCCTCCACCATGCTTCGCATGGTCCCCCTCCCCTGCAAATGCCGGGGAGGATTTAGTTGAAGGAGCGAAGATGGACAGGGTTGAGGCGGCCGGGGCGGGGTTCGATGCGGAGCGGCTCGCACGGGTCGATACCTTCCTGAACGACCATTATTTCGCCCCGGAGCTGCTCGCCGGAGCCCAGCTCCTGATCGCCCGCGAGGGCAAGGTCGTCCACTTCTCGACGGCCGGCAAGGCCCGGGCGAGCGGCGAGCCGATGGGCGAGGACGCCCTCTTCCGGATCGCTTCGATGACCAAGCCGATCACTTCGATCGCGTTCATGATTCTGGTCGAGGAGGGGCGGGTGGCGCTAGACCAGGCGGTGGATTCGATCATTCCGGAATGGAAGGGGATGGCGGTCTACGAGGCCGGCGGGGCCGGAACGCCTTTCGTCACGAAGCCGCCCGAGCGGCCGATGGCGATGATCGACCTGCTGCGCCACACCTCGGGACTCACTTATTCCTTCCAGCACCGGACCAATGTCGACGCGGCCTATCGGGAGCGGAAGCTGGAAGGCTGGCACGGGGCGCTCGACCTCGACGGCTTCGTCGCTGCACTAGCCGATATTCCGCTTGAATTCTCGCCCGGAACCGCCTGGAATTATTCGGTTTCAACGGACGTGCTGGGGCTCGTGGTCGAGCGCGTGTCGGGGATGAAGCTCGACCGGTTCTTCGAGGAGCGGATATTCGGACCGCTTGGAATGGTCGATACGGCCTTCCACGTTCCGCCGGACAAGGCGCACCGTCTCGGCGACGCCTGGGCCTTTCGGGAAGGCAAGGGGGCGGTGCTCTATGATCCGGGCGCGAAGAGCGCCTGGGCCGAGCCGCCCAGGCTGCTCGCCGGCGGTGCCGGGCTGGTTTCC
>DASVUW010000278.1:0-3990 GCA_036386845.1 Allosphingosinicella sp.
CCAGCCTTCGCTGGGGCGACGGGGAGACGGTCGCATGCGCGTTCTTCTGACAGGCTCGTCGGGCTGGCTCGGACGCTTCCTCGCGCCCCGGCTTCGCGAGGAAGGGCATCACGTCACCGGCCTCGACGTCGCGCCGGGCGCCGACACCGACGTCGTCGGCACAGTCGCCGACCGCGCCCTCATCGACAAGACCTTCGCCGAGCACGGCATCCAGGCCGTCATCCACTCCGGCGCGCTGCACAAGCCCGACATCGTCCGCTATCCGCGCCAGGCTTTTATCGACGTCAACGTCACCGGCACCCTCAACCTTCTGGAGGCGGCCGCGGCGGCGGGCCACGACCGGTTCGTCTTCACCTCGACCACGTCCCTGATGGTGTCGGAAGCCCTTCACGGCGGCCGGATCGAGCGGGCCGAGTGGATGACCGAGGATTACGGGCCCCTGCAGCCGCGCAACGTCTACGGGATCACCAAGCTGGCCGCGGAGCAATTGTGCCGGCTCGCGCACCGCGAGCAGGGCCTCGCAACCTGCATCCTTCGGACCTCGCGATTCTTCCCCGAGGACGACGACACCCACAGCCTGCCGAGCGGGCCGAACCTCAAGGCCAACGAGTTCCTGAACCGGCGGCTCGCCGTCGAGGACGCCGCCGAGGCCCATGTCGCGGCTTTGGCCAGGGCACCCCAGCTCGGCTTCGGGACCTTCATCGTCTCGGCGCCGCCGCCCTTCTCGCCGGACGATCGCGACGCGCTGGCCAGAGACGCCGCGGCCGTCGTCGAGCGCTATTTTCCGCAAGCCCCGGAGCTCTACGCCAGCGCCGGCTGGACCCTGCCCAGGCGGATCGACCGGGTCTACGTCCCGGACTCCGCCGAAGCGGAGCTCGGCTTCCGCTGCCGGACCGATTTCGCCTCCATCCTCGCCGCGCTCGCCGACGGCCGGCCATTGCCCTTCATCCACGATCCCCATTATGTCTCGCCCAAAGAAGGGGCACCGACATGATCAAGAGACTGACTTTCCTCGCCGCCGCCTGGCTCGGCCTGGGCGCGATGCAGGCTTCGCCGCCGCCGCCGGCCTCGATCGAGCTCTGGCGGCTCCACTGCGGCGAGTTCGTGATCAAGCAATATGGCGCCTTCTTCTCCGACACCTTCCAATATCCGGCGGGGCCGAAGGACATCGTGGGAAGCTGCTTCCTGATCCGCCACGGCAATCGCTACATGCTTTGGGACACCGGCCTCACCGACGCCCTGATCGGAGCGGGGTTCGAGAATGCGGGCCAGAAGATCAGCGTCAAGCGAAGCCTCGTCGACCAGCTGGCGCAGATTGGAGTGAAGCCCGCTCAGATCGAGCTGATCGGGATCAGCCACTGGCATTTCGACCATACCGGCCAGGCCCCCCGCTTTCCGCAGGCCACCCTCATGATGGGCAAGGGAGACCTCGATCTCCTGCGTGGGACCCCGTCGCCCGACGCGGATTCCACCAAGGCGCTTGCGCATTGGCTCACCGGCGCCGGCAAGGCCGAGCCGCTGACGGCGGATAAGGACGTCTTCGGCGACGGCCGGGTCGTCATGCTGAAGCTCCCGGGCCACACGCCGGGCCATTACGCCCTGCTCGTCCGGCTCGCCTCCGGTCCGGTCCTTCTCTCGGGCGATCAATATCATTTCACCGAGCAGGTGAAGAATCGCGGAGTTCCGCCCTTCAACCACGACCGGTCCGACACGCTCGCCTCGTCCGACCGGTTCGACCGGATCGCCGCCAACCTGAAGGCGAAAATGATCATCCAGCACGAGCCGGCCGATATCGCCAAGCTTCCGGCCTTCCCGAAGTCGGCGAAGTGAAGGCCCTGCTTTCGACGGCGGCGGGCGGCCCGGAGACCCTGGAGCTTGCCGAGCTTCCCGATCCGGAGCCCGGCCCGGGGCAGCTGCTCGTCCGGGTGCGCGCCTGCGCGATCAATTATCCCGACGTCCTGATCATCGAGGACAGATATCAGTTCAAGCCGCCCAGGCCCTTCGCTCCGGGGGGCGAGGTCGCGGGCACGATCGAGGCGGTGGGCGAGGGAGTCTCCGGCTGGGCCGAAGGCGACCGGCTGATCGCGATGATCGGCCATGGCGGGCTGATGGAGAAAGTGGTCATCTCGGCCGCCCAGGCCGTCCCGCTTCCGCCGGAGCGGAGCTTCGAGGACGGTTCGGCCCTCATCCTCACCTATGCGACTTCGATCCACGCCTTGCTCGACCGCGGCCGGCTCAAGTCGGGCGAGACTCTGCTCGTGCTGGGCGCGGCGGGCGGAGTCGGCCTGGCCGCGGTCGAGCTCGGCAAGGCCTATGGGGCCCGGGTGGTGGCCGCCGTCTCGTCCGAGGAGAAGGCGGAGGTCGCCCGGCAGGCGGGGGCGGATCTTGCCATCGTCTATCCGTCGGGGCCGTTCGACAAGGAAGGCTCGAAGGCGCTGGGGCAAATGTTCAAGGCGGCGGTCGGGCCGGGTGGGGCGGACCTCATCTACGATCCGGTCGGCGGCGACTATGCCGAGCCGGCCTTGCGCTCGATCGCGTGGGAAGGCCGCTACCTCGTCGTCGGTTTCCCGGCGGGGATCCCGAAGCTTCCGCTCAACCTCACCTTGCTCAAGAGCTGCGACGTCCGCGGAGTCTTCTGGGGCGCCTTCGCGGCGCGCGACCCGAAGGCCAATGCGGCGCATATCGAGACCCTGTTCCGCCTCTGGCGCGAGGGGAAGATCGCCCCCAGGGTCAGCCGGACCTGGCCGCTCGAGCAGGGCGGCGAGGCGATCGCCCACATGGCGGCGCGGAAGGCGGTGGGAAAGCTCGTGGTGACGATGGATTAATCCTCCCCATCGGAGATGGGGAGGGGGACCACCCGTAGGGTGGTGGAGGGGTAATTGCGCAGGCCTGTGCCAGCTACCCCTCCACCATGCTTCGCATGGTCCCCCTCCCCACCGCGTTGCGGCGGGGAGGATGATAACGTTGCACCTCCCCCTTGCCCCGCCTATCTGACTCCCAACAGAGCAGGAGCCTTCATGAGCACTTTCGACGACCGCGAACGGGCCTTCGAGACGAAATATGCCCGCGATCAGGACATGCAGTTCCGGATAACGGCGCGCCGCAACAAGCTGCTGGGGCAGTGGGCGGCCGGCCTCATGGGGCTCAGCCAGGCGGAGGCCGACGCCTATGCGAGCGACGTCATCCGGGCCGATTTCGAGGAAGCGGGCGACGAGGACGTGATCCGCAAGCTGGTCGGCGACCTGACCTCGGCCGGAGTCGAGTGCGACGAGAAGCGGATCCGCGAGGCGCTCGACCACAAGACGGTCGAGGCCCGCCGTCAGCTGATGGAGTCGCAGGGCTGATGGCCATGGCCGCCGAAGAGATCGAGGAGCTGATCCGCGCCGAAATCCCCGACGCCCGGGTCGAGATCACCGATCTTGCCGGCGACGGCGACCATTATGCCGCCCGGGTCGTGGCCGAAAGCTTCCGCGGGATGCCGCGCGTCCGCCAGCACCAGCGGGTCTACGAGGCGCTGGGCGGCCGGATGGGCGGGCTCTTGCACGCTCTCCAGCTCTCAACCGCGACCCCAGACTGAGGAATAGTAAAAATGTCCGACACCAAGGCCCGGATCGACGAGATCGTCCACAAGAGCGACGTCGTCCTGTTCATGAAGGGCACCGCGCTCTTCCCCCAATGCGGCTTCTCGAGCCGGGCGGTCGCGATCCTCGACCATCTCGGGGTCGGCTTCGAGACGGTCGACGTCCTCCAGGATCCGGAGATCCGCCAGGGCGTGAAGGAATATTCCGACTGGCCGACCGTGCCGCAGCTCTACGTCAAGGGCGAGTTCGTCGGCGGCTCCGACATCATGATGGAGATGTACGAGGCCGGCGAGCTCCAGCAGCTGCTCGACGAGAAGCAGGTCGCGAAGGCTTGATTCCCCTCCCCTGAAAGGGAGGGGCTGGGGGTGGGTCCGCCGAAGGCGGGCCGCTTGCGACGCTGTGAAGGGCG
>DASVUW010000279.1:0-4428 GCA_036386845.1 Allosphingosinicella sp.
AAGCTCGCCCTTCCACTCGGCGAACTTCATGCTGCCGCCGCCGCATTCCTCATTTTCCCCCCGCTCGGTCGGCGGGGCTCCGAGGGCCTTGGTCAGCGTGTCGATCGTCTCCGCCTCGGGGATGTCGAAGGCCAGGGTCCGCGGCGGCGAGGCGCTCGGAATACGAAGGCCCGCGCCTTCGAGGACGACGGGCGCGGCGGGCGCGGGTGCGGGTGCGGCCGCCGGCGCGGACGCCGATCCGTTGGCCGGGAGTGCGGAGTTCGCGCCGCTCTCGTTCCCGGCCGGGCCGGAGTCGCAGGCGGCGAGGCCGAGCAGCAGCAGGCCGGAGCCGATCGTCAGTTTTCGCAAGATGAGCCCCTTTTCATGGTGCCCGCTGGATGGACCGAGTCGGGCCGGATGGCAACCGGGGGGGCAAAACGGCAAGCGGCGACATCCTCGCGAACGTCACGCTGAACTCGTTTGGCGCCTATTCCCTTCGGACCGGCGTCGAAGGGCCGGAATGACGGCAGCGGAACCCTAGCCCGCCGCGCCTTCGTCGGCGGCTCCGCCCTTCAGAACGAAGCGCTTGTCGCAATAGCCGCAGTCGACGAATCCCTTCTCGTCGATCTGGAGATAGACGCGCGGATGGCCCAGCGCCGCGTGGGTCTCGCTCGCCCCGTCGCAGGCGACGCGGGGGGTCGAAACGTAGCTGATCTCCGGAGTGAAGCGGTCCGTCTGCATGGCGCGGGCCTGTAGCAAGCGGCGGGGAGGGGGGCAATCGACTCGTCCTCCCTGCCGCGCAGCGGTGGGGAGGGGGACCACCCGAAGGGTGGTGGAGGGGTAATGGTCGTGAGCTCAGAGACCGGGCGCGAGACGGCACAGGCCTTTGCCGTCTACCCCTCCACCAGGCTTCGCCTGGTCCCCCTCCCCATCTCCGATGGGGAGGATTATTCTGTCTCCGCCAGGAAATCCCGGATCGCGCTCGTCACCGTGCCCGGCTCCTCCCAGGTGATGAAATGCCCCGCGCTCGGCGACGTGACCAGCCGCAGGTCCTCGACCAGATCGCGCAGCCCCTCGAGCTGGACCGGGAGCAGTGCGGAATCCTTCAGCCCCCACACGACCAGCGTCGGCATCCTCAGCTTCGGGAAGGGCGCGTGGGTCCACAAAGGCGACTTCGCCTCCTCGCCCGGCGCCGGAACGACGACCCTGGAGGACCGGTACCAGTTGAGCATGGTCGTGAGGACCCCCGGCTGCGACCAGTCGTCGAGATAATTCTGCCGCTCATCGGCCGGAAGCTTAGTCGAATCGGCGTGGCTCAGCATCACCTTGTCGAGGAAATTCTCGAGGCCCATGCCGGTGATCGCGGCCTCCGCCGCGGGCGAGCGGAAGAAGCTGATATATTGCGAGGCCTCGCGCTGGGCCGGATCGTCGATCAGGCTTTTCTGGAAGACGAGCGGGTGCGGCGCGTTGACGATGATCAGCCGCTTTATCCGGAACGGGTGGGTCAGCGCCGCGGTCCAGGCCACCGCCCCGCCCCAGTCGTGGCCGGCGAGCGTGAAATGGTCGAGGCTGAGGGCGTCCGCGAGGGCCATGAGGTCGGCGACGATCCTGTCCGTCTCGTAATTCTCGACGCCCTCGGGCCTGTCGGACGCCGCGAAGCCGCGCTGGTCGGGCGCGAAGACCCGGTAGCGGTCGGACAGCCCGTCAATCTGGTGCCGCCAGGTCCGGTGCGATTCCGGGAAGCCGTGGAGGAATAGGATCGGCTCGCCGTCCTCGGGGCCTGCGGCGGCGACGTTGAGGGTCACTCCGGTCGCGAGGGGGACGCGCTGGTAGGTCGGTTCGGTCATTTTCCAGCCCTTACCCGTCATTGCGAGCGAAGCGAAGCAATCCAGTGAACGGCCTCCGCCCACTGGATTGCTTCGTCGCTTCGCTCTTCGCAATGACGGGCTTAAGGATAGCTCACCGTCTTGGGCGGAACCGTCGGAAGCGGAATGAACTCGCTGCGGTCGTCCGGCGGAAGGATGAACCTGCCGGCCGCCCAGTCCTCCTTGGCCTGCTGGATCCGATCGCGGCTCGACGAGACGAAGTTCCACCAGACGTGCCTCGGCCCGTCGATCGGCGCTCCCCCGCAGAGCATGACATGGGCGCCGGTCTCGGACCGCAGGGTCGCCGCAGCTCCGGGGGCGAGGACGTAGAGGACGCTTCGCTCCAGCTCCAGCCCGTCGAGGCTCGCTTCCCCTTCCGCGACGTAGACGGCTCGCTCGTCGGCCTCCGCGTCGATCGGCATTGCGCCCCCGGGCCGGAGCTGGATGTCGGCGTAGATGGTCTCGCTGTGGCAGGTCACCGGCGAGGCGGCGCCCCAGAGCGAGCCCATCACCACCCGGGCCGAAGCTCCGCCGCCGTCCACCGTCGGAAGCCGGTCCCTCGCGACATGCTCGAACGCCGGGTCGATCTCCTCCTTCGCTTTGGGAAGCGCGATCCAGGTCTGGATCCCGCTGAGCTCAGGCCCGCCGGGCCGGAGATGCGCGGGCGACCGTTCCGAATGGGCGATGCCGCGCCCCGCCGTCATCAGGTTGACCGCGCCGGGCTCGATCGTCGCGAAGGTGCCGAGCGAATCGCGATGATCGATCGCTCCGGCGAACAGATAGGTGACGGTGGCGAGGTTGATGTGGGGATGCGGCCTCACGTCGATCCCGCCGCCCGCGGGAAGATGGGCCGGCCCCATCTGGTCGAAGAAGATGAACGGCCCGATCGTCGTCCGCTCGCGATGCGGGAGGGTGCGATGGACCTTGAACCCGCCGAGATCGTGCGTCGCTGGGAGGAGGGTCTGGAGGATGAGGTCGCTCATGGCAGGGACTATAGCGGCCTTTTTGCCTCCCTGCGAGCGCAGCTCGTGGGGAGGGGGACCATGCGGAGCATGGTGGAGGGGGTGGCTGGCGCCGTGGCTGGCGGATCAGGCGCGATTTCCCGCAGACCTGTGGAAGCTACCCCTCCACCACCCTTCGGGTGGTCCCCCTCCCCATCTCCGATGGGGAGGCAATCACTCCCCCGGCGCCCGCGCCTTGATCGCCAAAGCATGAATCCGGTCCCTCAGCAGATCCGCGAGCGCCGAATTCACAGACCGCTGCCGCTCGACCCGGCTCATTCCGGCGAATCGCTCCGAGACCACCTCCACCGTGAAATGGCTTTCGCCGCTGCCGTCGTCGCCGGAATGGCCTTGGTGGCGGGCGCTGTCGTTGGTCACGACGAGATGTGCGGGATCGAGGGCCGCGCGCAGCCGGCGCTCGATTTCGGGGGCGATTCCGCCGGTGAAAGCTTGGGTCATCCCGCCTATATAGGCCGTTTGGACTCGAAGGTGAGTGTGTGGCGAGCGCGGGCGGCAGGCAGACGAAATTCCACGGGCGCGCCGAGGCGCGCGGCGCCTGCGCCCATCCCGGCTGCGAGGGTGCGGGCGAGTTCCGCGCGCCCGCCGGACGCGGCCCGAGCTTCGACGGCCCGGGCGACTGGCGATGGCTGTGCCTAGACCATGTCCGCGAGTTCAACGCCGGCTACAATTATTTCGAGGGCATGAGCAGCGAGGAGATCCAGGCCGCCAACAATCCCTATGGCGGCTGGGACCGCGAGACCCGCGCCTTCGCCCATATGGGCGCGGACGGCCCGCCCAAATGGGCCGATTTCCACGATCCCTTGGACGCGATCGGCGCCCGCTTCCGGCGCGCCGCCGCGGAAGGGCCGAGGCTCGACGGCCGCGAGCTGAGCGAGCCGGACCGCAAGTCGCTCCGCATCCTCGGCCTCGGCACCGACGCCGACCGCCGGTCCCTGCGGCGCCGCTACGCCGACCTGCTTCGGCGCTACCATCCCGACCACAATGGCGGCGACCGCGGCCACGAGAAGGCTTTGCAGGCGGTGATAGAGGCTTATACGCACCTCAAATCCCGACCCGCCTTCGCCTGATTCACCTTTTAGAGAGTGACCATGTCCGACCTGCCCAATGCCAACCCCGCCAGCCGCGGCGCCGTGATCATGGATTCGCCCGACCAGATGCGGAAGGTGCGCGACCTGTTCGGGATCGACAGCGACATGGAGGTTCCGGCTTTCTCAGAGGCGGACGAGCGCGTTCCGGACCTCGACCCCGCCTACGTCTTCGACCCGGACACGACTCTCGCCATCTGCGCCGGCTTCGGAAAGAACCGCCGGGTGATGATCCAGGGCTATCACGGCACCGGCAAGTCGACCCATGTCGAGCAGGTCGCCGCCCGCCTCAACTGGCCGCTCATCCGAATCAACCTCGACGCGCACATCTCGCGGATCGACCTCATCGGCCGCGACGCCATCGTGCTCCGCGAAGGCCAGCAGGTCACCGAATTCCGCGAGGGCCTCCTGCCCTGGGCTCTGCAGACCCCGACCGCGCTGGTCTTCGACGAATATGACGCGGGCCGGCCCGACGTC
>DASVUW010000280.1:0-2812 GCA_036386845.1 Allosphingosinicella sp.
CTCGAAATCGCGACCCTGGTGGGACGTCAGCGTTCCACAGACATTTTCTAATGCGACAATTTTCGGTGCCCGGCCGTCTCTGATTAATTCTCTAATGAGGCGCCAGAACGGATAGAAGGTACCCGAGCGTTCGCCGAGTAGCCCCGCGCCACCGCCCGCCAGAGAAAGGTCCTGGCAAGGAAATGATCCCCATATCAAATCGGCATATCCTGGAAGATCGCGAGCTTTTAGCTCACCGACATCCCCGATTTTAAGCTCCCCACCCGTTCCCCAATTGGCTTGATAAACAAGACCTTTTTTTCGGTCGAAATCATTCGCAAACAGGCAACGCCACGAATCACCTAGTCCTGCTCTCGCCATCCCGCCGCCCGCAAAAAATTCGTAAAATGTAGCAGTGGTCATAGCTCATCCCCTTGACCGCGTTGCAGCTTCTCTTCGATCGCTTCGGTGATCCAGGTATTTCGAGATATATTACCGGGCCGAGAAAGACGGGCTTGATCGATCGCATCAAACACCTCCGTCGGAAGACGAAGGTTAATACGGTCCAACGACCTAACTGTCGCTTGTTTGGCTGGGCTAACCATGTGGCGCCATCCTGGCGCCCAAAAGGCGCCTTCGTCAATACGTTCGTTTCATGTTCCACATATATGTGTGAATGTCAACTACTATGTCTTAAAAAGTTTCGGTTTTCGATGAGCTGACGGCACGTTTAGGAAAGCTTTGCATAGCAGGCCCGGGCGTCAGCCCTTGATCCGCTCCCGCGGATGCCCCTTCGCGACGCCGCCGCTCAGCTCCGCCACATGCGGATAGAGCTTCGCCACCTCCTCGGTATAGCCGAGGTTGAACACCGTCGGGCTCTTCTCCGGCCGCTCCGGCCGGTCGTAGAAAGTGCCGAACGCCTTGTCCCACAGGAAGCTGGTGATCCCGTAATTGCCGTTCTCGTCGTGGAAATGGTGGGCCATGTGGCGCTTCTTCATTTCCGCCAGCCACTTGCGCTTGGGCTTGTAGGCGAGGTGCTGGATGCAGTGGACGAACTCGTAGAAGCAGGTGGTGATCAGGCCCGTCGCGAAGGCTGCAGAGGCGGCGCCCCAGGCGGCGGTCTGGCCCCAGGGGCTGCCGATGGCGTAGCCGATGGGCAGCGTCGCGGCGGCGATGGTGGGGAGCGTGGTGTGGAGGGCTCCGAACAGGACTTCCAGGTGGTTCGGATCCTGATGGTGGTCGTAATGGATCCGCTTCCAGGTGGGGCTGAGAAGCTTCGACTTCCACATCCACTTGCTGTGGAGGACGAAGCGGTGGAGCATGTACCAGACGAACGGGTAGATGAGGGTCGCCACGCCTACCGCGATCAGGGTGGGGGCGAGCGGGGCCGGGCGGGCGGCGAAGAAGGCGATCGCCGCGGCGGACAGGGCCAGATAGGCGATGATCGCGGGATATTGGAAATAGGCGATGACGAGCTCGCGCAGCGTCATCCTGTCGAGATGATGCTCACGCCTCCAGAAGCTCGGGCGGATCGTCAATGCGGGCTTCACGGGTTCACGTTCCTCGGTTTCGAGTCTGGTCTCGGTTTCGCCTGGGCCGCTGCAAACGCGCGGCCTGCCAATATGGGGGCGATGCCTGCAATGGCAATGCGGCGCTTTTAGGGCCTCCGTCAGATGAGGCGCAGGGTCCGGGCGAGGCCGCCCAGCGCCTCGCGGTCGCCGCGGACGAGGCCGAAGCGGAGCGCGCACCAGCTCGCCAGCGCCCAGAGGGAAAGGACCGAGGCGAAGCGGACGGGCCCCCTCGTCCAGTAAGCGGCGAGGCCCATCAGCGCGACCCCGAGGAGGGCGACGACGAGGCCCCGGAAGAGCTTGCCGTCGAACGGGCTCATCCCCTCCGTGAGCCTCAGCTCGAGGGTGGCGGCGTAGGCGATGGCGACGGTGGCGGCGCCGACCGCGACGGCCATTCCCGACGCTCCGTAGCGGGGCACGAGGAGGAGGCTGAGCAGGGCCCAGACCGCCGCTCCCAAGAGGCTGTTGGCGAGGGGCAAGAGGCGGTGGCCGGTCATCTCGACGATCGGGGTGGCGGGGCCGACGATCGCTTCGGCGGCGCGGGCGGCGACGAGGATGTAGAGGATTGGGAGCGCAGCCATCACCTCGGGGCGGAAGACCGAGAGGATGTCGCGGCCGGTGAAGGCGAGCAGGCCCGCGAGCGGGACGACCAAAGCGGTCGAGACCCGGCTCGCGAAGCGGTAGAGGGGGGCGATCTGGGAGCGGTCGGCGCGGGCCTGGTGGGCGGCGACCGGGGCCATGACGTACTGGAAGGCCTGGCGGACGGCGAGCGGCAGGGTGGCGATCTTGCGGGCGATCTCGAAGAGGCCGGCCGCGGCGGCGCCCTTCGCTCCGGGGAGGAGCATGTTGAGGATGACGGCCGGAGCGTCGATGAGGAGGCGGCGGGCGGCGTTGGCCGGGAGAAGCGCGAGGCCGGTGGCGAGGAGGAGGCGGACGTCGGCGCGGGGGATCCGGGCGCGGACGAGCAGCCCCAGGTCGTAATAGCGGCCGAGCAGGGGCACGCAGAGCAAGGCGGTCAGCGCGAGCGAGGACAGATGGGCGAGGACGAGGCCGGTGCTTCCCGCCCCGAGCGTGAAGAAGCCCAGAGCGAAGAGGATCCGGGCGATCTGCTCCCAAAAGAGCCGAAGGCGGATCTCGGGCCCGAAGGCGCGGCGGGCGCGGGCGGCGGAGGTCGCGATCTCGATGAAGGTCCACAGAGGAAGCGCCCAGGCGAACAGGGCGACAGCGGTGGGAAGGCCCGCTTTGTCCTCGGCCGCAGCGGAGAA
>DASVUW010000281.1:0-1551 GCA_036386845.1 Allosphingosinicella sp.
CCGCCCGAGCCGACGTCCAGAACGGTCTTGGAATTGAGCTGGAGAACGTAGTCCAGCGCGTAGGTCGACCTGTACTTGAGCGGGCCCGGCCGGGGGTCGACGAAGATGTTGAAGCCCATGATCGATATTCCGCGTGACAGCGAATAAGTCGAATTAAGCTTCAAGAATCCAAGACTGCTTCTGAGCAGATGCTTAAGCCGGCGATGCTTGATATGGGCGACTTCGGACTCGTTCATCTTCGGCTCCAGGATGGGCGATGTCATGGGATCGACTGATCCGGAGGCGCTGCCGGATCGAAGCGGCGCAACGTGCGCAGGGCTATGGCTTCGGGGTCGTTTACCGTCAAGTCCGGCCGGCGGGGGCATTGCGCGGGCGCGGGCGCCGGCTCATCCGGGGGTCACGAAGCTGTCCAGGACCCGCTTTCGACCGGCATGCTCGAAATCGATTTCGAGCTTGTTGCCCTCGATCTCGGCCACCTTTCCGTAGCCGAACTTGGCGTGGAAGACTCGCTGGCCGACGGCTATGTCGCCCCGGCCGGGGTTGCCGAGGCTGATCGCGCTCGCCCGGGCTTCCATCACCCGCGGAGGAGTCCGTTCGAATCCCCCCTGGACGGCCCTCCGCCAGCCGGGGCCCCGGGTCTGGCCCCGCGCAACGTCGGCGAACGGGTCGGCACGTTCGGACCAGTTGGCGCGCCAAAGGGATTCGCCGCCGCTCATCGTCTGCTCCTGCTCGATGTGGGCGTCGGGCAGCTCGGCGATGAAGCGGCTCGGGATGCTGCTCGTCCACTGGCCGTAGATTCGGCGATTGGCGGCGTGGAAGATGAAGGCTTTGCGCCTCGCCCTCGTGATCGCGACGTAGGCGAGGCGGCGTTCTTCCTCGAGGCTGGCCTGGCCGCCCTCGTCCAGTGAGCGCTGGGAAGGGAAGACGGCCTCTTCCCAGCCGGCGAGGAAGACGGTTTCGAACTCGAGGCCTTTGGCGGCGTGGATGGTCATGATCGTGACCTTTTCCGTGTCGCGCTCCGCGTCGTTCTCCATGACCAGCGAGACGTGCTCGAGGAAGCCGCCGAGGGTTTCATATTCCTCCATCGCGCGCGTCAATTCGGCGAGGTTCTCGAGGCGTCCGGCGCTTTCGGCGGAGCGGTCGGCCTGGAGCATGGCCGTGTAGCCGCTCTCGTCGAGGACCAGGCGGGCGAGCTCGGGGTGGGGGAGCTCATTGAGGCGGGCTCGCCAGCGGGCGAAGTCGCCGACCAAATTGCCGAGCTGGCGTCGCGCCTGGGGGGTGAGCTCGTCCGTGTCGAGGATGATCGCGGCGGCCATCAGCAGGGGCACGCCCTCGGCCCGGGCGAGCGAGTGGATCTTGGCGACCGCCTTGTCGCCTAGGCCTCGCTTGGGGGTGTTCATGATCCGCTCGAAGGCGAGGTCGTCGGAGGGCTGGGCGATGATCCGAAGGTAGGCGAGGGCGTCGCGGATCTCGGCGCGCTCGTAGAATCGGAAGCCTCCGACGATCCGGTAGGGCAGGCCGATGGCGATGAACCGGTCCTCGAACTCGCGG
>DASVUW010000282.1:0-2754 GCA_036386845.1 Allosphingosinicella sp.
GAAAGACGACTCATGGTCCGCCTGCTCGGCATCCTCGTTGGTCTCGGCTTCGTCCTGGTCGCCGGCTGGTCGCTCGCCTGGGGCGTCGCCGCCTATGTCTCCGAACCCCATGAGGAGAGCGTCGAGCACAAGTTCCACGAGGAGCCGCGCGACATCCGCTTCTCGTTCGACGGCCCCATGGGCAAATTTGACCGCGCGCAGCTCCAGCGCGGCTTCCAGGTCTACAAGGAGGTCTGCGCCTCCTGCCATGGCCTCAGCTACGTCGCCTTCCGCAACCTCGAGGACCTCGGCTACGGCGAGGAGGAAGTGAAGGCGATCGCCGACCAGTGGCAGATCCCGGTGCCCTCGATCGATCCCAAGACCGGCGAAGCGGCCACCCGCAAGGCGCTGCCGGCCGACAAATTCCCCAATCCCTATCCCAACGAGGTTGCCGCGCGCGCCGCCAACAACAATGCGATGCCGCCCGACCTGTCGCTGATCACCAAGGCGCGCCACGGCGGCCCGGCCTATGTCGCCTCGCTTCTGACCGGCTACCGCAATCCCCCGGCGAACCTGCCCAAGGACAGCCGGCCGGGGCAGGGCCTCTACTACAATCCCATCTTCCCCAACCTCAACATCGCCATGCCGCCGCCCCTTCGCGACAACCAGGTCGGCTACGCCGACGGGACCAAGGCCAGCGCGGACCAGATGGCGAAGGACGTCAGCGCCTTCCTCGCCTGGACGGCCGAGCCGAAGCTCGAGAATCGCAAGGCGGCCGGCTGGGCCACGCTGATCTTCCTGATCTTCGCCACCATCCTCGCCTATCTGGCCTACCAGAACATCTGGCACGGCGGCGCCAGCCGCCGGGTTCGCGAGACGGGCCCGCTCGATCCGGAGAACATGGCGAAGAGCGACGAGGCCAAGCGCGACGCCGGAATTGCGGGGTAATGCCCGTCGCCCCAGCGCAGGCTGGGGCCCCGGCGGGTGAAAAGCGTCCGCGTCCTTCACTCCCTGGGGCCCCAGTCTTCGCTGGGGCGACGGCGAAGCGATGAGACCCAATGACGACCTCAAGGCGCTGATCCGGACCATCCCGGATTTCCCGAAGCCCGGAATCCAGTTTCGCGACGTCACGACCCTGCTGCTCGACGCGCGGGGGTTCGCGGCCTCGATCGAGCGGCTCGCAGCGCGAGTGACGGGTACGCCCGATCTCGTCGCGGGCATCGAGGCTCGAGGCTTCGTCGTCGCCGCCGCCCTCGCCCAGCGACTCGGTGCCGGGCTCCTCCTCGTCCGCAAGGACGGCAAGCTGCCCGGAGCCACGATCGCCGAGGATTATGCGCTCGAATACGGCACCGACCGGCTCGCCGTTCACGTCGACGCCTGCGCCCCCGGCGCCCGGGTCCTGCTCGCCGACGATCTCCTCGCCACGGGCGGAACCGCGCTCGCGGCGGCGCGGCTTCTGCGCCGGGCGGGAGCGGTGGTAACGGAAGCGGTTTTCATCATCGACCTGCCCGGTCTTGGCGGCGCGGCTCTGCTTCGCGAAGCCTGCATCGAGGTTCGCACCCTTGTGGAGTTCGAAGGCGAGTGATCCGTCGCCCCAGCGACGGCTGGGGCCCCAGCGGGTGAAAGGCACCGAGATCTTCACCCCACGGGGCCCCAGCCTGCGCTGGGGCGACGGCCTCCTTCCCGCAACCTTTTGCTTTCCAAAGGGTTAACGGGTTCACCGACGGTTCGCGCCGAAAGGCGGATTTTTTGGGCCGTCAGCGTCTTTCGGGAGAGTCGCTTATGTCCCTGTTCCGCCTTCGCAGCGCCGCTATCCTCCTCACCGCCGGCCTCGGCCTGTCGGCCTGCTCCACCTACGACGATTACGGGTATGGCTATGGCGGGGTGTCGGTCGGCTATGGAAGCGCCGGCTATTGCGATCCCTATTACGGCGATTGCCATTACGGCGGCGGCTACGGGCGCGGCTATTCCGATCCGTGGTACGGCTGGTACGGCAATTATTATTATCCCGGATACGGAATCTACGTTTACGACAGCTATCGCCGACCGCACCGCTGGAACGACGACCATCGCCGCTACTGGGAGGGCCGCCGCAGCCGCTACGGCGGGCGTAACTGGAACGACCGGCGCTGGGAGCGCTGGGACGGCTGGGACCGCGGCGACCGCCGCGAATGGCGGCAGGATCGCAGCGAATGGCGCGAGGACCGGCGCGAGATGCGCGACAATTACCGCGACTACCGGCAGGACCGGCGCGGCGACCGAACCGAGTTCCGCAACGAGCGGATTCAGGATCGGGAGCAGCTTCGCAACGGCACCGTCACCCGCGAGCAGTTCCGTCAGGACCGGCGCCAGGACCGCCGCGAATATCGCCGCGAGGGCCGGCAGGATTATCTCGGCCTGCGCCGAGAGAACCGGCGCGACCGGCGGGACTGATATCTTCCCTCCCTGAAAGGGAGGGGCCGGGGGTGGGTCCGGCCGAAGGCCGGCCGGACTCGGCGCCTGTAAAGTCTCGCTTCGCTTGCCTACCCACCCCTAACCCCTCCCTCGCAGGGAGGGGAATTACTGGGGCCGGCGTCTGATCAGGACGATCGACGTAAAGGTCAGCACCGGGACCCCGTCCTGGTTGGTGACCACCGTCGCCGAGCGGAAGGAGCCGATGTCGGGCTTGCTTCGCGACGGGGTCTTTTCGACGATTGTGCTCCGGACGTTGAGCGTATCGCCCGGATAGACGGGCTTCAGCCAGCGCAGCTCATCCACGCCCGGGGAGCCTAGCCC
>DASVUW010000283.1:0-3572 GCA_036386845.1 Allosphingosinicella sp.
CGCCTTGCGGCGGGGCCTTTCGTCGTTCAGTCCGGCGTCGAGGCCTAGTGGATCCCGTGCGGGTCCGCCAGCGGACCGTTGACGCTGGCCGAGGTCCCGCCCGGAAGCACGATCGCGACGTTCTGCATCATGCCCTCGTCCTCATGGTCGAGAATGTGGCAGTGGAGGACGAAGTCGCCGATATAGCGCTCGTAGCGGGTGCGGAGCGTGATCGTGTAGTTCGGCTTGATCCACAACGTGTCCTTCCACATGCCGCGGAGGCCGGGATATTGCGGATCGCCCCCGTCGAAGGCGCCCGGCGCGCTCACGTCTACCGTCGGGTTGCTGTTCCTGACGATCTTGACGATCTCGAACGGGTTGACGTGGATGTGGAAGGGATGGCCCGCGGTCGGCCCGGAGGTCAGCTTCCACTCCTCGGCCGTCCCCAGCGTCAGCTTCCGGTCGAGCCGGGCCGGGTTGTAGGGCTGGGGATTGTAGCCGGGCGACGACAGCAGCTGGTTCGCGACCGTGAAGAGAGTCTGCGTCGGCTGGGTCAGGATGTCGAAAGTGAGCTCCTGGCCGCCCGAAAGCTCGCTCTGAGCGACCGGCTTATGCGCCGTGAAACGGCTGAGGTTGAGGCCGTTGGTGAGGTCGGCCACCACCGCCTCGCGGACGTCCGCCGGCATCGTCTTCCTGGCGGCTTCGATCAGCTGCTCGTTGAGCGTCCCGCGGTTCACCGCCGACGGGTCGGGCTGGACCCTGACGACCGCGACCAGGCGGGCGCCCGGCGCGAGATTGCCGGCGACGCTCTCGCCCGCCTGGCTCAGGATATCGAGCATGCAATAGTCGCCCTCTTGGGGGAATTGCACCAGCGCGTCCCAGCGATACCCCGGCTGCATGGTGGTGAAGCGCGTGGACGTGGCCTTGTTCATGGTGAGACCGTCGGCCGCCACCAGGTGCACGGGCGTAATCACGCGCGAGCACACCAGATCGGTGAACGATTCCATGTTCTCCGGCTCGAGGCCCTCGCCCGGCTTGAGATCGAGGACCGGGCTGGTGGCCTTGACGAAGATGAAGCGTACCGTGTCGCGCACGCCGCCGTGGATCAAGCGCCAGCGTTCCACCGCGTTCTGCTTGACGTGGATGGTCGGAAGGACGTGCCCGTTGATGCTCGTATAGCGCCCGGACTGGCCCCAGCTGGAGAAGGCGCCGAAGCCCTGGCCGTTCTTGTCTTTGTAGGTTTCGATTCCCCCGACGTCGCCGGCATCGCATTTCCACCTTCTGATCGAGCCGTTGGTGCGCCGCTCGACCTTGATGTCCTGGTTGGAATCGAAGCAGCCATATTGGATCTGCTGGAAGACGAAGGTCCGATCCTTCGTCTCGCGGATGCCGTCGAGCAGGGTGTCGAGGTCGCCGTTCTGGGTCGGCGTCGGCATCCTGCTGCCCTTGATGATCAGGGGCCCGGCCATGCCGCTCGAGACCTGGAGCGCGGTCGAGCCGTGCCGGTGCGTGTGGTACCAGAAGGTGCCGGCCGGATGCTCGGGGGCGATCGCGATCTCATATTCGAATTTCACCCCGGGATTGATCGACAACAGCACGTTGTCGCCGTTGCCCGAGGGGTTCACGTTGAGACCGTGGAAGTGGAGGTTGGTGCCGTTGAAGCAGTGGGGCACGTTGTGATTGAAGCCGGGTCCACCGCCCGCGCAGCCGGGATCGTAGGAGGTCGTCGTCTGCGGCAGCTTGTTGTGCAGGGCGATGCGGACGGTGTCGCCGGGACGGGCGTTGATCGACGGCGAAACGAAGCGCTCCGGCAGCGGCAGGCCGTCCTGCGTGTAGGCGCGCAGCCTCACCTTGTCGTCGACCCCGGTGCCCGGGTTGTAGATGACTCCGTCGACATATTCGATGTTGAGGTCGAGCCGGATTTCCTTGCTGGCCGGGTCGAACGGATGGTTCGGGCTCGCGCCCCGCTGCTTCAGCTTGGGCGGTTCGGCGAAATCCTGGCCGATCTGCGCGGAAGCGGTTCCGGCCGTCAGAAGCGCCGATGCCGCCGCTGTACCCAAAGCGAACGCGCGCAAGCTGAGTATCTTCGTACCACGAACGAACATGTTGCCATCCCCCCTGAAGGTGTCGGATCGAGTTTCGTCCGACTCGCCCCTCAGGCTATTGGCGGGTCTGTGAATAAGCAACTGGCCCGAAACGGGAAATTACATCCGATTCAGGAACGACCAGGCTTGCTGTACGAATTAACCATGGGATTTATAACAATGAATGTACATTTTTAAGTATATCCGTTGTCGGACTTAACTCGCGTCGGACATGCGATGGCGCGAGCCGCGGCGAATCCCTTCCTCCCGCTGCCGAATCACCCCCCTTGAATCGCCCGATGGCCGAGTCGAGCCGTCCCGCGCCCAAATCCGTCACGCGTCGCCCGACCATCACGCGCGTTGCGGGAAGGCACGACGGTCCGTAGAACCGCTGGCGAGGGGGAATTGCCATGGAATTATGGATTGCGCTCGGCCTGCTCGCGCTGGTCCTTATCTACGCCGTTATCGTCTACAACCGGCTCGTGCGCCTTCGGGCGCTTGCCAAAGAGGGGTTCAGCGGGATCACGGTGCAGCTCCGCCGCCGCGCCGATCTGGTGCCCAATCTCGTCAGCACCGTCGAAGGCTATGCCACCCACGAGCGCGAGGTCCTGACCGAGGTCACGGCCCACCGCACCGATCCCACCAAAGCCGGGGGCGTCGAGGCGACGGCCCAGGCCGACAATGCTTTCGGCGCCATGCTCGGCCGGCTGATGGCGGTGGCCGAAGACTATCCGGAGCTCAACGCCGACGAGAATTTCCGGGCGCTCCAGGAGGAGCTCGCGGAGATCGAGGAGCAGCTGCAGGGCGCCCGGCGCTATTACAACGCCACCGTCCGCGACCTCAACACCCGGGTCCAGTCCTTCCCGGACGTGCTTCTCGCCCGTCCGATGGGCTTCAGCGAGCAGCCCTTCTACGAGGACGGCGACTCCTCGATCCAGACGGCGCCCAGGGTCAGCTTCGGCCGGGCCGGCTGATGCGCCGCCTTCTGCTGCCGCTTCTGGCCGCGCTTACCCTGCTTTGGCCGGCGGCCGCCTCGGCCGACGAGCGCGTCCTCCATTTTCTGAGCGAAGTCTCGGTCCGGGCCGACGGCACGCTCGACGTCACGGAGACGATCCGCGTCCGTTCGGAAGGCGACCGGATCAGACGCGGCATCTACCGGGAGTTCCCGACCCGCTACACCAATCGCACAGGCTCGGAGGTGCGGGTCGGCTTCGAGGTCGTAAGCGTCCGGCGCGACGGCGCCGGGGAGCCTTGGCACATTGAGGCTCGGGGCAATTTCATCCGGATCTATATTGGCGATGGCGGCACCGGCCTGCCGTCCGGCGAGCATGTCTACGTGATCCGGTACCGCACGACTCGCCAAGTCGACTTCTTCAAGGAGCATGACGAACTGAATTGGGAGGTCACCGGCACCGGCTGGGAATTTCCGATCGACGTCGCTGAGGCGCGAATCAGGCTTCCCCAGGCAGTCCCGTTCAAGCGGCGCGGCTTCCATACGGGCCCGATGGG
>DASVUW010000284.1:0-15376 GCA_036386845.1 Allosphingosinicella sp.
GCCCCTTCGGTGTCCATGGTTCCCGGCTTTCGCGGGAGCTTTGCATAACCCCTGCGAAGCGCGCAGAGGCAAAGCCCCTCCCCTTCAGGGGAGGGATTGGGGTGGGGAATGTGGGGGAGACCGGACGCTGACGTCGGTGAGGTGAGCAGACAACCCCCACCCCAACCCCTCCCCTGAAGGGGAGGGGCTGACACCCGGCGACTTATGCAAAGGTCCGGCTTTCGCCGGAATGACGGAGGTCGCCCGCGCGCCGCTCGACACGGCAGCGACTGTCGCTTATCGCGCCCCATCTTCACTGCAGGATGAGCGATTTTATGGTGAGCGCAAGCCAGGTTCTCGACCGGGTGCTGGTCCTCGAGATGGTCCGAGTGACCGAAGCGGCCGCGGTCGCGGCGTCGAAACTGATCGGCCGGGGGGACGAGAAGGCCGCCGATCATGCGGCCGTCGAGGCGATGCGGGCGGCCCTCAACACGCTCGAGATGGACGGAACCGTGGTCATCGGCGAGGGCGAGCGAGACGAGGCGCCGATGCTCTTCATCGGCGAGAAGGTCGGAGCGGCGCAGGGCAGGGGCCCGAAGATCGACATCGCCCTCGACCCGCTCGAAGGGACGACGATCACCGCCAAGGCCGGGCCGAACGCGCTCGCGGTGCTTGCGATCGCGGAGGAAGGCGGCCTGCTCAACGCGCCGGACGTCTATATGGAGAAGCTGGCGGTGGGGCCGGGCTATGCGGAAGGGGTGATCGATCTCGCCAGGTCGCCGACCGAGAACATCCGATCGGTCGCCGCGGCCAAGGGCGTGGACCCGTCCGAGATCATCGTCTGCGTGCTCGACCGGGAGCGGCACCAGGACCTCATCGCGGAGTTGCGCGGCCTCGGCTGCGGAATCGTCCTTATCCCGGACGGCGACGTTGCGGGCGTGATCGCGGTCACCGATCCCGACACGACGATCGACGTCTACATGGGCTCGGGCGGGGCTCCCGAGGGGGTGCTTGCGGCGGCGGCCTTGCGATGCGTCGGCGGCCAGTTCCAGGGACGGCTCATCTTCCGCAACGACGACGAGCGCGCGCGCGCCGACAAATGGGGCGTGACCGACCTCGATCGGATCTACAAGCTCGAGGATCTCGCCAAGGGCGACTGCATCTTCGCGGCCACCGGAGTCACCGACGGCTCGCTTCTGGAAGGGGTGAAGAGGCGCAGGAACGCGGTGACCACCGAGAGCGTGGTGATGCGGGCGTCGACGGGGACGGTGCGCTGGGTGAGGGGCGAGCACCGGCACGAGCCGGGCGCTCGATGACCTGCCTCCCCATGCGGAGCTTGGGGAGGGGGACCAGGCGAAGCCTGGTGGAGGGGTATTTGGCGCCAGGGTCAGCGGCTTCGCTCCGGAACCTCCAGAGCCCAGACTTCTACCCCTCCACCACCCTTCGGGTGGTCCCCCTCCCCATCTTCGATGGGGAGGCAAGGAGCTAGCAAAAACCCAGCGGCTCGCCGTGAAGCTCGATCGTCACGGGAAGAGTCCCCGCCGGATCGCCGTCGGCCTGGACCGGAAGCGCGGCTTCGGCTTCGGCGGTGAGCGCGGTGCAGGTGAAGGCGGTGATCCCGGGCAGGGTGTCGACGCGCCGGCCGCGCCACAGGGTGAAGGCGAAGCGGGCGAAGTCGCGGCGTCGAGCCGTCGCCAGCGCGACGACGTGAAGCAAGGGCTTGCCGACGTCCGCCTCGGGCGCGAAGCTCCACGGCCCGGCGAAATAGCGGCCCTTGGCGACGTAGAAAGCCTCGCAGTCGATCGCTCCGCCGGCCCAGGCGAGCCGGATCGGGGCCCGGCGCCAGTCGAACAGGATCCTGACCAGAGCCCAGGCATAAGCGAGCCTTCCGACCCGGGCCTTGAGCTCGAGCGAGACCTCGGCGACGGCCCGGCTGTCGGGGCCGACGCTTGCGCAGGCGAGGAAGAAGCTGTCGCCCAGCGAGGCGGGATGGAGGACTGCGCCGGAATCCTCTGCGAGCAGTCGAAGCGCGTGACCGGCCGGATCGAGCGGGAATAGCCGCTCGCGGTGGACGAGGTTGACCGTGCCGGCGGGATAGACGCTGAGCGGCAGCCGTCGTCCGCAGCGCGCAAGCGCCAGCGCGACGTGGCGAAGGGTGCCGTCGCCCCCGACCGCGCATACATGGCTGGTCTCCGCGCCGACCTCGATCGGGTTCGCCGGGCCGCATTCCGAGAGCAGCACCTTCGCACCCCGAGCCTCGAAGCCCGCGCGGAGCGCGGCGAGCCGGTTCGGACAATGACCTCCGGAGGTGCGGTTGTAGAAAAGCTGGACCGTGGGGCTCGGCATAAGCGCGCTGTAGCACGGCCCGGCTAAAGGGCTATTACCGTCATCCCGGCCAAAGCCGGGACCTCAGGACAAGAAGTCAAGGCAGGTCTCCCCGAGGCCCCGGCTTTCGCGGGGGCGACGGGAAGCGCGCCAAGCCAGGACCGGACCTAGGGCCGCCCCCGCCCCTCGGGGCAGAGCGGAGGCGGCCCATCCGCGCGCAGGGTCAGCGCGGGAGCGAAATGGCGTCGGTGACGTGGATGACGCCGTTGGACTGGAAGACGTCGGCCTGGGTGACGGTGGCCCGGCCGCCTTTCTCGTCGGTCAGGACGACCTTGCCGCCCGCCAACCGGGCGGTGAGCGCGCCGCCCTGGACGGTGGCGAGCTTCGCCATTCCGCGGCCGGCCTTGATCTTGGCGACGAGCTGCGCGGCGCTGACCCGGCCGGGGACGACATGGTAGGTCAAGACCGACTGGAGCATCGGCTTGTTCTCGGGGCGAAGCAGGGTGTCGACGGTTCCGGCGGGAAGCTTCGAGAAGGCGGCGTCGGTCGGAGCGAAGACGGTGAACGGGCCGGGGCCGGACAAAGTGTCGACGAGGCCGGCCGCTTTTACCGCTGCGACGAGCGTGGTGTGCGACTTCGACTGAGAGGCATTCTCGACGATGGTCCTGGACGGATACATGGCCGCGCCGCCTACCATCGGGGTCTTCGGAGCGGCGACGGCGGCCGGCGCGCCGGCGATGAGAATGGCGGCTGCGAAAGGGGCGAATCTGGACATGGGGACCTCATTGGACACGGGGAGTTCCAGCCCGTTAGGCGCGGCGCCGCGGAGCAGCGATACGGACCTAGTGCCGTAGGCTCGGAAGGCTTTCCGCAGGGAAAAGCCGCCACCTTTGAAGGAGACTCGCTCCTATTTATTAAATAGGCCTTAGCGGGTCTGGACAGCGGGGATAAGGCGGGGCAGTCTTTGCTTTGGGGCAGGAACAAGTCGGGGCGAGTCGAGCACTTGCCGCGCTCTCGGTTGGGGGGGACTCAATCGAGATCTCTGTAGAGGTAGGGCCGGGGAGTCGAATCCGAGCATTTTTCTCCACGTTTTCGGTGGAAATGCTTGCGTGAGACTGTTCTTGGCAACGTAATCCGGGAAGGGACTTAGAATGAGCTGGGACGAGATCATCAAAGGCGGCAACGGCAGCGACATCATCAACGGTGGAAGCGGCGACGACTTTATCCAGGGACGCGCCGGCGGCGACTTCCTCGACGGCGGCGCCGGAAACGACTCGATCCAGGGCAACGAAGGCGACGATTATATTCGCGGCGGCGCCGGCAACGATTTCATCCACGGCGGCACGGGCACCGACACCGCCGTCTATTCGGGCTCGATCAAGGATTATTCCTACCGGCGCAATGGCGAGGAATTCTTCCTGACCCATGTCGGCGGGAGCATGATCGACGGCGAGGACCGCCTGATCTCGATCGAACGGCTGGTCTTCGCCGACGCGGTGATCGACCTCACGCAGAACAACGCGCCGATCGCGTTCAACGACGCCGGCTCGACCGACGAGGACAGCAGCGTCTCGGGCAACGTGCTCGCCAACGATTTCGACTGGGAAGGCAATGCGATCTCGGCGACGCCGGGCACCTTCAACGGCGTCTACGGAACGCTCACCCTGAACGCCAACGGCAGCTACACCTACACGCCCTACGCCTCGACCCAGTCGCTCGCGCTCGGCCAGAACGTGATCGACAGCTTCACCTACACCGTCTCGGACGGGAGCCTCAGCGACACCGGTACGCTCACCATCACCGTCGCCGGCCGCAACGACGCGCCGGTCGCGAATCCCGACGCCGCCTCCACCGGCGAGAACAGCCCGGTAAGCGTCAACGTCCTCGCCAACGACAGCGACGTCGACAACGGAGCGGTTCTCACCGTCATCGCCGCCTCGGCGCCGGCGGGCCAGGGCAGCGTCTCGGTCGTCGCCAACCAGATCGTCTTCGATCCCGGCACCGACTTTGACCATCTCGACGACGGCGAGAGCGCCAATGTGGTGGTCAGCTACACGATCTCGGACGAGCATGGCGCGACGTCGAGTTCCACCGTCACCATCACCGTCAACGGCGCCAACGACGCCCCGGTCGCCAATGACGACGCGTCTTCCACGAGCGAGGACGCCGCGGTCGCGGGCAACGTTCTCGCCAACGACAGCGACGTCGACGGCGAAACCCTGACGGTGTCGAATCCGGGCGTCTATGTCGGCGCCTACGGGGCCCTGACCCTCGCGGCCGACGGAAGCTACACCTACGCGCCCAATGCGGCGGCTCAGGGCCTGGACGACGGGGAGTCCGCGCAGGACGTCTTCGCCTACACCGCCTCGGACGGCACGGCTTCGGATTCGGCCAGTCTCACGATCACGGTCAACGGCGCCAATGATGCTCCCGTGGCGAATGGCGATGCCGCTTCGGCGAGCGAAGACGGTTCCGTCTCCGGCAATGTCCTCGGCAACGACACTGACGCCGACATCGAGGCGCTGACCGTGACCAATCCGGGCGTCTATGTCGGCGCCTACGGGACCCTGACCCTCGCGGCCGACGGAAGCTACACCTACGCGCCCAATGCGGCGGCTCAGGGCCTGGACGACGGGGAGTCCGCGCAGGACGTCTTCGCCTACACCGCCTCGGACGGCACGGCTTCGGATTCGGCAAGTCTCACGATCACCGTCAACGGCGCCAATGACGCTCCGGTGGCGAACGACGACGCGGCTTTCGCGAGCGAGGATGGCAGCGCATCGGGCAATGTCCTGGCCAATGACATCGATGCCGACGTCGAGGCCCTGACGGTGACCAATCCGGGCGTCTATGTCGGCGCCTACGGGACGCTGACCCTCGCGGCCGACGGAAGCTACACCTACGCGCCGAACGCGGCGGCGCAGGGGCTGGACGACGGGGAGTCGGCACAGGACGCCTTCACCTACACCGCCTCGGACGGCACCGCTTCGGACTCGGCCATTCTCACGATCACGGTCAACGGCGCCAATGACGCTCCCGTCGCGAACGACGATGCGGCGTCCGCGAGCGAGGATGGCGGCGCATCGGGCAATGTCCTGGCCAATGACACCGATGCCGACGTCGAGGCCCTGACGGTCGCGAACCCGGGCATCTATGTCGGCGCCTACGGGACGCTGACCCTCGCGGCCGACGGCAGCTACAGCTACACGCCCAATGCGGCGATGCAGGGCCTCGACGACGGCGAGACCGCCCAGGACGTCTTCACCTACACCGCGTCCGACGGCACGGCTTCGGACTCCGCTGCTCTCACGATCACGGTCACCGGCGCCAATGATGCTCCCGTGGCCAATGACGATGCCGCGTCGACGAGCGAAGACGGTTCCGTCTCCGGCAACGTGCTCGCCAACGACACGGATGCGGACATCGAAGCCCTGACGGTGACCAATCCGGGCACCTATGTCGGCGCCTACGGCACTCTCACCCTGGCCGCCGACGGCAGCTATACCTACACGCCCAATGCGGCGGCGCAGGGGCTCGACGACGGGGAGTCGGCCCAGGACGTCTTCGCCTACACCGCCTTAGACGGCACCGCCTCCGATTCCGGGGTCCTCACCGTCACGGTCAGCGGCTCGAACGACGCGCCGGTGGCGAACGACGATTCCGCCTCCGCCGGTGAGGATTCCCCCGGAGTCTCCGGCAACGTCCTCGCCAACGACAGCGACCCGGACGTCGAGACCCTCACGGTGACGAATCCGGGTACCTATGTCGGCGCCTACGGCACCCTGACGCTGGCCGCAGACGGCAGTTACACCTACACGCCGAATGCGGCGGCACAGGGCCTCGACGACGGGGAGATGGGCCAGGACGTCTTTGCCTATACCGCTTCCGACGGCACGGCTTCGGACTCGGCCAGTCTCACGATCACGGTCACCGGAGCCAACGACGCTCCGGTGGCGAACGACGACGCGGCCTCGGCGAGCGAGGATGGAACCGCATCGGGCAATGTCCTCGTCAACGACACCGACCCGGACGGCGAGGCGCTGAGCGTCACCAGCCCGGGCACCTATGCCGGCAATTTCGGCACCCTGACCCTCGCGGCCGACGGCAGCTACACCTATACGCCGAACGCGGCGGCGCAGGGGCTCGACGACGGCGAGACGGGCCAGGACGTCTTCGCATACACCGCCTCCGACGGCACCGCCTCCGATTCGGCCACGCTGACCGTCACGGTCTCCGGCGCCAACGACGCTCCGGTGGCGAACGACGATTCCGTCGCGACCGATGAAGACAATCCCGTCTCCGGCAACGTTCTCGCGAACGACACGGATGTCGACGGCGAGGCCCTGACGGTGACGAACCCCGGGACCTACGCCGGCACCTACGGCACCCTGACGCTGGCCGCCGACGGCAGCTACACCTATACCCCGAATGCGGCGGCACAGGCGCTCAATGCGGGCGATTCGGTCGAGGACGTCTTCACCTATACGGCCTCCGACGGCACCGACTCCGATAGCGCGACGCTCACGGTCACGGTGAACGGAGCCGACGAGGGGCCGCAGACCGTCTGGTACATAGACAATAGCGCGGTGGGCAGCACCAACGTCGGGACCCAGGCCAACCCGTTCACCTCCATCGCCGCGTTCAACGCGGCGCAGGGCGGCGTCGACGGGCCGCAGGAAGGCGCGACCGTCTATCTGCTTCAGGGCACCGGCACCTATGCCGAGGCGGACGGGATCAACCTGCTCGACGACCAGATCCTGATCGGGGTCGGCCAGCCGACCATCGCCCCGGCCGCCGGCAACGGGATCGATCTCGGCGACAACAACAATGTCTCGGGCGTCGACATCGCTGTCGGCGCCGGCCATGTCGGAATCGAGGACGACGGCAGCGGCGTCGGCAATTTGACGGTCACCGACGTCGCGATCTCCGGCGCCGGCCAGATCGTCGACCTCGACACCGGCGGAACGCTCGACGTCACTCTCAACTCGGCCGCCTCGACCGGGTCGAGCGGCGGAGCGATCGACCTCGCCGGAGTCGGCGGCAGCTTCACGGTCACCGGCGCAACGACGATCGCCGGAGCCCACAGCGGCGGCGGCATCGACATTACCGGCTCCTCGGTCGCCGCGAGCTTCGCGGGGGGCGGCACCGTCGTCACGGGGGCGGCCACGGCGGTCAATTACGCCGGCAACAGCGGCTCGCTCCATATCGGCGGCGGACTCGACATCGTCACGACGAGCGGCGCCGGCCTCAATGCTTCGGGCGGCGGCGCCGTGTCGGCGACCGGCAGCGGCAACTCGATCGTCTCGACGAGCGGAACGGCGCTCAGCGTCTCCGGCACGTCGATCGGCCTCGCCGGCCTGACCTTCGAGAGCATCAGCTCGACCGGCGCGGTCAGCGGCATCGTCCTCAACAATACCGGAACGACGGCGGGCGTGCATGGCGGGCTCATCGTCACGGGCGACTCGGGGTCGGCGGCCAACGGCTCGGGCGGCACGATCGCCGGCTCAACCGGCGCCGGCATCTCGCTGACCGCCACCCGGGACGTGAACCTCGATCAGATGAACGTCCAGAACGGCGGCAATGACGGGATCGCCGGCAGCAATGTCGTCAATTTCACCCTGAGCAATTCGACGGTTCTCAACAACGGCAATTCCTCCGGCGAGAATGGCATCGACATGGCCGGGCTGACCGGGACGGCGGCGATCGACAACAGCACGATCAGGGGATCATTCGAGCACAATTTCAATCTGCTCAACACCGCCGGCACGCTCGACAGCCTCGCGATCACCGACAGCACCTTCGATCACCTCGCGCTCCAGTCCGGTGCGGCCGGCGGCAACGGCGTCCTGATCACGCTTCAGAACTCTGCCGTGATTACGGATCTCGCGATCGTCGACAGCACGTTCCGCAACAATTTCTCGAACGGCATTCTGGTCAATACCGACGGCAATTCGAGGATCGGCGCGGACGATGCGACGAGCGGCTCGACCGACGGCGCGATCGTCGCCGGCAACAGCTTCGACGACAACAATATCGCGATCCAGTTCGGAGTCTTCGGCAGCTCCGACATCACCGTCGATATCGAGGACAACACGATCGTCAACGACGAACGTACCGACACCTCGACCGCGATCGTCCTGGGCACCTCGGCGCTCTCCGCGGCGGGCTCGACGCTGAACGCGCGCGTCGAAGGCAATGTCATCGGCGACGGGGCCATCGCCAGCTCGGGCTCGTCGTTCGGAAGCGGAATCAGCCTCGTCATCCAGGGCATGGCCGACGTCACCGCGCTGATCGACGACAACACCATCCGCGAGGCCCCCTACGGCTTCGGGATCGAGGTGCAGTCGCACGGTTCCAACTCCGGTACGCCGCCCGCGAGCGACGTCACCATCACCAACAACGACGTCGACCATACCAATGCGGACGTCCCCGGCGGCGAATTCGCGCTGCCCGCAATCTGGGTCTATGCCGACAGCGTCGGAACCGCCGGCCGCCTCAACCTCGATCTGCGCGGGAACACGGTGCCGAGCGATCCTTCCTACTTCTTCCTCGGCACGATGATCGAGGTCTACGAGGATGGGGGGGACATCCACCTGGTCGACAATCCGGCCGGACCGGCAGGGCAGACGGCCTCGGAGCAGCTTCAGTCGAGCAATTTCGGAACGGCCGGCGCCGGCCCCGGAGTGGACCTCGACCTGACCGGCCCGCTGATGCTGCCGCCCGACCTTTTCTACCCGTAAGGGGTGGGGGCCTGAGTAAAATCCTCCCCCGGATTTCCGGGGGAGGGGGACCAGACGAAGCCTGGAGGAGGGGCCTTGCCGAGTCTGAAGAGCCCCCTCCACCGCGCCTCGCGCGGTCCCCTCCCCGCGAAATCGCGGGGAGGATTTTCTTACAGCCCCGCCTCCACCGCGAGCCTGATCGCGTCCGCTGTGGTCTTCACTCCGAGCTTTTCGAGGAGCAGCGAGCGGTGCATCTTCACGGTCTTTTCGGAGAGGCCGAGGCGCCAGGCGATCTGCTTGTTGCGCTGGCCGGCGGCCATTTCCTGAAGTACCTCGCGCTGACGCCGGGAGAGGGTGGCGGCGAGGCCGGCGGCGCGCTGCTGGCGCAAGGCGAGCGGCGCGGCCGAGCCCGGATCGACTTCCACCTGCGAGCCGAGGAACCAGGCGACCTCGCCGTCGGTACCGAACAAAGGCGCGATCAGGACCGCGTTGCGGAAGGCCGTCCCGTCCTTCTTGTAGTTTAGGATCTCGGTGAGCGAGGGCCGCCGGTCGCGCAGGGTCTGCCGGATCCGCTCGGTCAGCCACGGCTCCGTGTCCGGTCCTGCGAGGAAGCGGCAGTTGCGGCCGACGATCTCGCTCTCCGCATAGCCGGTCAGGCCGCAGAAGGCGGCGTTGGCGGCGACGATCGGATTGTCCGGCAGGCGGGGGTTGCTGACCACAGTTGCGATGGGGCTGAGCCGGATCGACGCCGCCAGCTCCTCCTCTTCCTGCCTGTTCGTCGAGTCCCCGGTCATGACGGCACGATAAAACATATGTGGATAGAAGCAGAAGGGCGATTCACGCGCGACTCGCAATCGGCTAGGCTCAAGCGAATATGCTCACCCCGGCTCATGTCTGCGGCGTTTCGCGCTCGATCCTCGGCCAGCCCTGGCGCTGGCGGGGGTCGGCGGCGGACGGGCATGACGAGGCTTTCCAGCCCGACGATCTGATCGACCAGCTGCTGATGGCCCGCGGGGTCGGCCGCGAGGCGTTGGAGCGGCATCGGCTTCCGACCCTTCGAAGCTTCATGCCCGATCCGTCGCTGTTCCGCGACATGGACAAGGCGGCCGAGCGGCTCGCCGACGCGGTCGAGGGGCAGGAGAACGTTACCGTGTTCGGCGATTACGATGTCGACGGTGCGACTTCGGCAGCCTTGCTGGTGCGCTTGCTGCGCAGCCTCGGGTCGCAGCCTCGCGCCTATATTCCGGACCGGCTGATGGAGGGCTACGGCCCGTCCGGGGAGGCCCTGGTCAGGCTGGCGCGCGAGGGGGCGCGTCTGATCGTCACCGTCGACTGCGGCGCTCAGGCGTTCGAGGCTCTGGCGATGGCGCGCGAGGCGGGGGTCGACGTGGTCGTCGTCGACCATCACAAATGCGCGAGCGCGCTTCCCCTCGCACTGGCCCTGGTCAATCCCAACCGACTCGACGAGGCCGCCGAGGCGGCCGCGTACGGCCATCTCGCCGCGGTCGGAGTCTGCTTCCTGCTCGGAGCGGCGACCTTGAGGGTGCTTCGCGGCCGAGGCTATTTCGCGACCCGCCAGGAACCGAAGCTGATCGAGCTTCTCGACCTGGTCGCGCTCGGCACCGTCGCCGACGTCGCCCAGCTTCGGGGCCTCAACCGGGCGTTCGTGACGCAGGGTCTCAAGGTGACGGCCCAGCGCCGGAACGTCGGGCTCGCGGCCCTGGCCGACGCGGCCCGGCTGTCCCGGGCGCCGACCTGCGCCGATCTCGGATGGGCGCTCGGGCCGCGGATCAATGCCGGGGGGCGGGTCGGCAAGTCCGACCTCGGAGTTCGGCTCCTCACCACCGACGATCCTGCCGAAGCGGAAGCGATCGCGGCGGAGCTCGAGCGGTTGAACGAAGAGCGGCGGGCGATCGAGTCGATCGTCTGCGAGGCGGCGGAGAGCCTGTGCGGCGGGCAGGGCAACCGGTCCGTCATCGTCGCGTGCGGCGAGACCTGGCACCCGGGCGTCATCGGAATCGTCGCCGGCCGCCTCAAGGAGAGGTTCGGCCGGCCCGCCATCGTCATCGCTCTCGGCGAGGACGGGCTCGGCAAGGGCTCGGGCCGGTCGATCGGCGGCGTCGATCTCGGCGCCGCCGTGATGGCAGCGAAGGACCTGGGGCTCCTCGTCGCGGGTGGCGGCCACGCCATGGCGGCGGGCCTCACAGTCGAGCGCGGCAGGATCGAGGCTTTGAGCGACTTCCTCGACGAAATGCTCGCCGCCGATGTAGCGAAAAGCCGCGACGACCGGGCCCTCCTGCTGGACGCGGTGCTGGCGCCCGGCGGGGTGTGCCCCGGTCTGTGCGACGCGCTCGAGGCCGGGGGCCCCTATGGCTCGGGCTGGCCGGCCCCTCGGGTGGCGGCGGGTCCGGTCCGGGTGATCAAGGCGGACGTGGTTGGCAACGGCCATTTGCGCCTGATCGTCGCCGGCGACGACGGCCGCCGGATCAAGGCGATCGCCTTCCGGATGGCCGCAAGCCCGCTCGGCGAAGCGATGCTCGCGGCGCCGGCGCACCGGAAGCTGTGGGTGGCCGGGCGGGTGAAGAAGGACGAATGGGAAGGTCGCGTTGGAGCGGAGCTCCACCTCGAGGACGCCGCCTGGGCCGATTGACGCGAAGCGCTCTGCCACTTAATGGCCGCGCTTCCGCCGATGGCCCCATCGTCTAGCGGTCTAGGACGTCGCCCTTTCACGGCGAAAACACGGGTTCGATTCCCGTTGGGGTCACCACGGCGATCAAAAGCCCGGGCTTTTCAGAAAGTTGGCCGAAATCAATAGTTTCATAGCTTCCCACCGGTACGAAAGGTGGTACAAAATGAGGTTGCGATTGCCGGGGCCAACTCCCCATCCAAAGTCCTAATCGGTAGTACAAAGCCTATCGTCTCGAACGTCGCGTACTCTCGTAAGCTATTGATAATGAAGTCAATATTGACATAGTGGCTCCTCCCGTTCAGGTCGCCACTCCTCGGGGAGGCTTGTTGTCGGGCGGGATGCAGACGCGGGATCGAAGCTTTTCAGCCGCCCGGCAACCGTCATCGGTCCGGTTCATGACGCCGCGCGGGGTGCTCGAAGCCCAGGCGGGACCTTCCCCCCAAGCGTGCCCTCGAGGATCCGTCGGCCGGAGCTCCGGAATTCGCGGCTGCGACGATTTGCGAGGGCTGACGGCACGATTCACCATTGCCCAAAGGCCTGTTTTTCAATAACTTTCCCCGGCGTTCGTGGGGTGGGCGCGTGGGGGCGAACGTGGGATCCGATCGGGCACTCAATTTCCTGAACGATATGCTGTGGAACAGTCTCCTCGTGGCGGGGCCGATTCTCATCGCGACCCTGCTCGTCGGATTGATCATCAGCGTCTTCCAGGTGACGACTCAGCTTCAGGAGATCACGCTCTCCTACGTCCCCAAGATCCTCACCGCCGCCTTCCTGCTCATCGCCATCGGGCCGTGGATGATGGGCCGGGTGACCGGCTACGCCACCTCGCTCTATCTGCTCATCCCGACCTTGGCCGGATGAGCGGGGCGGCGGCGAAGGCTCGGCAGCGTGGAACAGCTCACCGACCAGGCCGTGGCGGCCTTGCTGGTCAGCCTGCGGATCGCGCCGGCTCTGGCCTTCGCTCCGCCCTTCACGCTGCTTCGGGTGCCGGCGCTGGTCCGGGTGATGCTGGCGATCACGCTCGCTGCCTGGCTGGTCGCGGGCCATCCGCAGCAGACCTGGCAGAGCGACTTCTGGTCGCGCGGGCTCTTCGTCACGGCGACGGCCGAGCTGATGATGGGGATCGCGCTTGCGCTGACCCTGCAGATCGCCTTCGCGGCCCTGCTCACCGCGGGGCGCGCAATCGATATCCAGGCGGGGTTCGGTCTCGCCATGCTGATCGATCCGGCAACGCGCTCGCAGATGCCGCTGGTCGGGACATTCTTCGCCTATGCGGCCGGGGCGATCTTCTTCGCCACCGGGGGGCCGGCGGACCTGCTGGCAATCTGGGCGGAGTCGGTGGCGCGAGTGCCGCTCGGGGCTGCGGTGTTCGGCGGGAGCTCGGTGGCGGCAATCATCGGCTATATGTCGGCGGTGTTCGTGATGGCTTTCGGCGCGGCCGGCCTGGTGATGCTGGTCCTGTTCGTCATCGACATCGCCATCGCCTTCATGTCGCGCACCCTGCCGCAGATGAACGTCCTGCTGCTCGGCTTCCAGGTGAAGACTCTGGCCGTCCTCGCCTTGCTGCCGCTCGGTATCGCCCTGTCGGCCGCGCTCTTCCTGCGAATGCTCCGCTACGCGCTGCAGACGGCCGCGGAGCTGGTCTGATGGACCGGACCTGATGTCCGAGGGGCAGGAACAGAATCGAAGCGAGGAAGCCACTCCGTTCAAGCTCAAGCGGGCGCGGGAGAAGGGCCAGGTCGCGCGCGGAATGGACCTCGGCTTCGTCGCCGGCCTGCTCGCGCTGGCCGCCTTTGCGGTCTTCGCGGGCGACCGGCTGGTCGCGGGCCTCGCTCAGCTCATGCGGCAGGCGCTGGCCGCGAGCGGCTCCAGCGGCGGCGACCCGCGCGAGGCCGCGGCCCTCGCCGCCGCTCTCTACCGGCCGGCGATCCAGCCGCTGATCCTGCTCGGCGGGACGGTGCTGATGGTCGTCCTGTTTCTGGAGATCGTGCAGCTTCGCGGCCTCTTCTTCACCGCCCACCCGCTGAAACCGGATTTCAGCCGCCTCAATCCCGCCAAGGGTTTCAAGCGGATCTTCTCGATGCGGATGCTGAAGGAAGCGCTGAAGAACGTGGTCAAGATGGCGGCCTATTCGACGGTGACGATCCTCCTCATCTGGTCGCTGCTATGACGGCTCGGGCCATCTCCTCTCGGCGCAGGTCAATGACGGCCGGCCGCGCACGGTCAGCTACAAGAACGACCTGACCGGCCAGACGCTGAGGCGCGACGAGACCGACAGGAACTATTCCTCGGGCGATCCGCACGAGGTCTGGTACCGCTTCGGCGGCAAGCAGATGGGCTATGTCGGCAATAACGGCACTCTCGACACCGACTACAAGAGCTCGATCGACAGCCGGACGCGCGCCCCGGGCGCCGCGACCGGCGCCTTCCGCTTCGGAGCGAGCTACGGAAGCGCCTATGCGGATTTCGATCTCAGCGTCGATCCGTTCACCAGCTACGACCAGGGTGGGGCCGGGGGCAGCCACATCGTCCGCGCCGGCGAGAGCCTGCAGAGCATCGCCCAGAACCTGTGGGGCGATTCCTCGCTCTGGTACAAGCTGGCCGAAGCCAACGGCATGGCGGGAGCGGGGGCTCTCAGCGAAGGCCAGCGGCTGACCATCCCCGCCGGGGTGATGAAGAACACCCACAATGCCGGCACCCTCAAGCCCTACGACCCCTCCGAGATCATCGGCGACGTCAACCCCACCACCCCGCAGCCGCAAAAGGCCGGGAAGAAGGGCAACAAGTGCGGGGTGCTCGGAGCCATATTGCTGGTCGCGGTGGCGGTCGCGGTTCGCCCTCCGTACCCACGGCCTCCTTCGCGGCTCGTCCTTCGCGGCATCGTGCAAAAGGGAAGTGCGGTCAGCACGCAACGGGCGTCGACCGCACTGCACACCTCATCAGCGCCGCCAGGCAAGGCCGCGATCCCTCGGGTCAGCCGAAGGTGATGTCCGCGGGGTTGAAAACCGTCCCGGCCGTCACGGTGATGATTTCATGCAGAGTGCCGTCGGCGGAATTGACCTGCCAGTGGGTTGCATCGAGTTGCACGAAGCTCGCTCCGGCGGCCGCGGTGCCGAACCCTTCGAACACGAGGCTGTCGCCCGCGCCCGCGCCGTTCCCCGAGAAATCGAGGATCGAATCGCCGTTGGTCTGGCCGGCCTGGAACACGAAAGTATCGTTGCCGTCACCGCCATAGAGGATGTCCGCCCCGGCCCCGCCGTTGATCGTGTCGTGGCCGGCGTTGCCGTAGATGGTATTGTTCGCGGCTCCACCGGTGAGGGCGTTGTTACCGCTGCCGCCGTGGATCGTATTGCCCTCCACGATATACTCGACCGACGCCCCGTTGAGCAGCGCGGTGCGCTGATCGACGGTGAAGGTGAAGCCGACGGCTTCGACACCGTCCTGCCCGGAGCCGCCGACGACCTGGAACGCCGCCGCCGCGCTCGACACCTTGAACAGGGTGCCGGCCGCATTGTCGGACAGGAAGGCGACCGTTCCGGTGCTCCGGCCGGACAGGTCGAAGAGGGCGTCCGAAGTAATGATCTTGGTCCCGGTGGTGCCGAAAACGTTGCTGAACTGAGCCAGCTGCGCGTTCGACATCCGGAGCGTGATGTTCGCCGTTTCC
>DASVUW010000285.1:0-1756 GCA_036386845.1 Allosphingosinicella sp.
GGCTGAACTTTTCCCATTGCCGCCATACCCGAAACCTGATTCATTTATGAATGGGGAGCGGGATCTTGGTTAAGCGGCTGGTAACCGTTTTTATCGCATGATCTCCGCCGGGTTAGAGAGTGGGAGTGGGATCATGGCGACGAATACGAAGCCGGCCGACGGTGCCCTGACTTTGGTGGAGATGAAGGAATTCGCGGGCTTCCCCGCGGCGACCCAGCGTTACATCCGCCGTTCGCTCGACATCGGCCTCGGCCGCCGCGACGCGCTGCGGCGCTGGTCGCGCGACGTCGGCGAGGCCGCCTCGATCCGGGCTCAGGAGCGCATGTACCGGCGGCTCGACCATATCCGGGCCAATGTCCCCGACGACAGCGGTCTCGATGAGATGGAGCCGGTGATGGGTCCTCTCGTCACGATGACCGCCTTCGACCTCGGCCAGGACCGGCTGCCCGATTTCGCCTCTTACCGTTTCCTCTACGAGCGGCTGATCGGAGCGGCGGTCCGCCCCTGGCTGCCCGGCGCCTTCTGCGCCGCCGCCGCCCTGCCGCATCTGCACCCGGAGCGGCGCCGCGCTCTGCTCCAGTCGATCAGCGAAGCCGCCGCCACCGCGCCGGGCTGGTCGAACCGCGAGCCGGTCTTCTTCCCGGAATGGGTCGACAAGGTCGACGTCACCGTCGCGGGCTGATTCACCGAAAAATCCGGGCTTCCTCTCGGGTGATGGAACGGCGGGCCTGCGGGTCCGCCGTTTCTTTTCAAGCACTTAAAAATTGGTGCCTGGCACCAATTATTTCAGCCAGCCCTGCTCGCGGTACCACTGGGCGGTTTCCTTGAGGCCGGTGGGAGTCTTGACCTGCGGCCGCCACAGGCGCTCGGGCGGGCGCTTCTCCGGCGTCACCACCCAGTCGGGGTGGCAGAAATAGCCGACCCGGTCGCGGGTGAGCCTGGCTTTGCCCCGTCGGAAGAGGCGGTCGAGACCGGAGGCGAGGCGGAGCACCGGCCTTGGCATTGCGAGGGCCACGGCGCGCCGGCCGTAGATCCGGCCCAGGGTCCGGGCGAAGTGGCGGTGCTGCCAGCCGCCCTCGTGGCCGTCGTCCGGCTCGTAGGTCTCCGTCCAGCTGTCGGAATCGTCGAGGGTGGCGAGGATGAGGCGGCACAGATCCTCGACATGGATCACGGAGAAGCGGCCGGCGGGCGGAAGAGCGACGAGGCCTCGGCGGGCCATTTTGAACAATTCGAACATGTCGCGGTCGCCGGGCCCGTAGATGGCTGGCGGGCGGATGATCGTCCACCCGAGGCCCGAAGCGGCGACGAGCCGCTCCGACCGCGCCTTGGACCAACCATAGGAGGAAAGCTGAGGCTCACGGGCGGCGAGCGAGGAGACGTGGATGAAGCGGCGGACTCCGGCCGCGCGGGCGGCGTCGATCATGGCCGCGGTGCCGCCGACGTTCACCGCCTCGAACTGGGCCCGGGTTCGGGCGCTGACCAGGCCAGCGAGATGAATCACGGCGTCGGCGCCGCTGCACAATTTGACGAGGGTCTCCGCGCGGTCGAGGGCGCCGTCGACCCAGGCGATCTCGTCCTCGGGCGGCTTCCAGCCGCGGGTCAGGGCGCGCACGTCATAGCCTTCGGCCAAAGCGAGGCGGAGCAGGTGCGAGCCGACGAAGCCGGTTCCGCCGGTGACGGCGAGGGTGCGGATCTTGGCCCGGCGGCGGGTCATGGGGCTTTTAATTCCTCCCCGCGATTTCGCGGGGAGGGGGAC
>DASVUW010000286.1:0-3752 GCA_036386845.1 Allosphingosinicella sp.
CCAAGCTTCGATCTTGGCTCCAACCAAGGGCTCTTTGCTTTCAACAAGATAATCACAATGCACGAAATAAGCGATCTTGTTGAGAGCCATATTGGTGACCTCTAATCCTTGGAGGTCAGCGCGGTCTAAAATCACGTTTGCGAGCGCCCGAACGTCCAGCATAGGCTTTCCTATCCCCTCAGAAGGGGAAATGGGTTTCGCTGTGCACGCCTCACTTTGTTCCACATGCGTTTCTTATCAGTTCCGAGCGAGTAATTCAATCACTCCGCCGCAACCCCAGCCCGCGTGAACATATCGTCCCCGTCCGCCTTCGCCGAAGCTTCGGCGGACAGGCTCCCGTCATTCGCCGCCTTCGCGCTCTTCCTCCGGTCGAAGCTGTCCCACACCTCGCCCCAATTCCCGCGGGTCGCGGCTTTGGAATATTCCGTCGCCCGCGTCTCGAAGAAGTTGGCGTGCTCGACGCCGTTGAGCAGCGGCGCGAGCCAGGGCAGCGGGTGGTCGTCGATCATGAACATGGGCTTCAGGCCGAGCTGGCTGAGGCGCCAGTCGGCGATGTAGCGGATGTACTGCTTGATCTCCTTGGGGCTCATGCCGGGCACGGGGCCCATCTCGAAGGCGAGGTCGATGAAGGCGTCCTCGAGCTCGACCGTGTGGTGGCAGACCTCGCGTATCTCCTTCTTGACCTGGGGGGTGTAGCAGTCGCGCTCCTTGACGAAGGCGTGGAAGAGGCGGGTGATTCCCTCGCAGTGGAGAGATTCGTCGCGGACGCTCCAGCTGACGATCTGGCCCATGCCCTTCATCTTGTTGAACCTGGGGAAGTTCATCAGCATCGCGAAGCTTGCGAAGAGCTGAAGCCCCTCGGTGAAGCCGCCGAACATGGCGAGAGTCTTGGCGATGTCCTCGTCCGTGTCGACCCCGAAGGTGGCGAGATAGTCGTGCTTGTCCTTCATCTCCTTGTACTGGAGGAACATGCTGTACTCGCTCTCGGGCATCCCGATCGTGTCGAGCAGGTGGCTGTAGGCGGCGATGTGGACCGTCTCCATGTTGGAGAAGGCGGCGAGCATCATCTTGACCTCGACCGGCTTGAACACCCGGCCATATTTGTCGTGGTAGCAATCCTGCACCTCGATGTCGGCCTGGGTGAAGAATCGGAAGATCTGGGTCAGCAGGCTGCGCTCATGCTCGGTCAGCTTCTGCGCCCAGTCGCGGCAATCCTCGCCGAGCGGCACTTCCTCCGGCATCCAGTGGATCTGCTGCTGGCGCTTCCAGAAGTCGAACGCCCAGGGATATTCGAACGGCTTGTACTGCTTGCGGGCTTCGAGAAGGGGCATGGCATGCGCTCCTTAGAGGAAATTGGACAGTAAGAGGGCGGCGCCGATCAAGGCGAGGACGCCGCCGCCGATGAAGTATAATTTCTGCTGCGGGCCGGGCCTCGCCCTAAGGGCCAAGCCGACACCGACGAAGCCGAGCACCGCTCCGAAGAGCATTTCGAGCCAGACGGGCATGAACATCCTCTAGGCCAGAGCGAGATCGCGGAGCGGCGTCAGCAAGCCGATCGCGATAAGGAGGACGGCGACGAGAGCGCTCCAGACGGCGTAGCGCTTGCCGTCGCGGCGATGGGCATATTGCGGGGTGCCGGGGCCGGCGCCCTTATGCCTGAGCCCGATCGAGGCCTGCCAGAGCGCGTAGAGGCCTGCCAGCGCGCCGAGCAGGATCAGCAGGTGGCCCAAGGTGACGGTCCCGGGCATCAGGCGGCGTCCTTCCGGCAAAAAGCAGTCGAACTGTTCGTCATCCCGGCGGAAGCCGGGATGACGGGAAGGGCCGGCTCCACAGAGGCGCTCACTGGCACGCCAGGCACTCGTCGTAATCCGTCGTCGCCAGCTCGTACTTGGGAGCCTCGGCGGTGTTGTCGACCTCGACCCCGCCCGCGAAGCCGGCGCGCTGGACCGACTTGGAGCGAAGGTAATAGAGGCTTTTGATGCCCAGTTCCCAGGCGCGGTAGTGGAGCATCAGAAGGTCCCATTTGTCGACGTCGGCGGGAATGAACAGGTTCAGCGAGGTCGCCTGGTCGATATAGGGCGTTCGGTCCGCGGCGAGCTCGATCAGCCAGCGCTGGTCGATCTCGAACGACGTCTTGAACACGTCCTTCTCCTCGGCGGTGAGGAAATCCAGATGCTGGACCGAGCCGCCGCGCTCGAGGATCGAATTCCAGACCGCGTCCGAATTCTTCGACTTCTCGATGAGAAGCTTCTCGAGATACGGATTCTTTATCGAGAAGGAGCCCGACAGGGTCTTGTGGGTGTAGATGTTGGCGGGAATGGGCTCGATGCAGGCCGAGGTCCCGCCGGTGATGATCGAGATGGACGCGGTGGGCGCGATGGCCATCTTGCAGGAAAAGCGCTCCATCACGCCCATGTCGGCCGCGTCGGGGCACGGCCCGCGCTCCTTGGCGAGCATCATCGAGGCTTCGTTGACCTGGGCCGAGATGTGCTTGAACACCTTCATGTTCCAGCTCTTCGCCATCGCCCCTTCGAACGGGATGTTGCGGGCCTGGAGGAAGGAGTGGAAGCCCATCACGCCGAGGCCGACCGAGCGCTCGCGCATCGCCGAATATTTGGCGCGCGCCATCTCCTCGGGCGCCCGGTCGATATAATCGGTCAGCACGTTGTCGAGGAAGCGCATGACGTCCTCGATGAACTGACGGTCGCCGTTCCACTGGTCCCAGGTCTCGAGGTTGAGGCTCGAGAGGCAGCAGACGGCCGTGCGGTCCTTGCCGAGATGATCGCGGCCTGTGGGGAGCGTGATCTCCGAGCACAGGTTGGAGGTCGAGACCTTGAGCCCGAGCTCGCGGTGATGCCGGGGCATCGACCGGTTCACCTTGTCGATGAAGATGATGTAGGGCTCGCCCGTCGCGAGGCGGGTCTCGACCAGCTTCTGGAAGAGCGAGCGGGCGTCGACGGTGGCGCGCTCGGAGCCGTCCTTGGGGCTCTTCAGAGTCCATTCGGAGCCGTCGCGGACCGCTTCCATGAAGGCGTCGGTGACGAGCACCCCGTGATGGAGGTTGAGCGCCTTGCGGTTGAAGTCGCCCGAGGGCTTCCGGATCTCGAGGAACTCCTCGATCTCCGGATGCGAGATGTCGAGATAGCAGGCGGCCGAGCCGCGGCGCAGGCTGCCCTGGCTGATCGCGAGTGTGAGCGAGTCCATCACGCGGACGAACGGGATGATGCCCGACGTCTTGCCGTTCAGGCCGACGGGCTCGCCGATGCCGCGGACGTTGCCCCAATAGGTGCCGATGCCGCCGCCGCGCGAGGCGAGCCAGACATTCTCGTTCCAGGTGTTGACGATGCCTTCGAGGCTGTCCGGAACCGAGTTCAAATAGCAGGAGATGGGGAGCCCGCGCCCGGTGCCGCCGTTCGAGAGGACGGGTGTCGCCGGCATGAACCAGAGCTGCGAGATGTAATCGTAGAGGCGCTGGGCGTGCTCCGCATTGTCGGCATAGGCCGAGGCGACGCGGACGAAGAGATCCTGGTACGATTCGCCGGGAAGCAGGTAGCGGTCCTGAAGCGTGTCCTTGCCGAAATCGGTGAGCAGCGAATCGCGGCTGCGGTCCACCTTTACGGGATAGAGCTGCGGCATCACCGTCTTGGAGGTGGTGGCTTCGACACTGAGGTTCACGTCGCTCGATCCGACTTCGCTGCTGCCTGAGAGATCCATCGCTCTACCCCTTGTTCCCACTTCGTTCCAGTGGCGTT
>DASVUW010000287.1:0-4218 GCA_036386845.1 Allosphingosinicella sp.
GGGAACGGCCGCCGGGATCGTCGCGGCCTCGATGGACAAGGCGGTACCGCCCGGCGAGGACTTCTTCGCCTACGCCAACGGCAGCTGGGTCAGGAACACTCAGATCCCGGAGGATCGGTCCAGCATCGGCGGCTTCTATATCGCCGACCAGGAGCGGGAGCGGCAGACCCGCGAGCTGCTGAGCGCGATCCTCGGCTCGAAACCGGCCGCTGGAAGCAACGAGGCTCTGATCGCCGATTATTACAATGCTTTCCTCAACACCGATGCGATCGACCGGGCGGCAATGGCGCCGGCGAAGGCGGACCTGGACGCAATCGCGGCCATAGCCGACAAGAGGCAGCTCAGCGCCGCGATCGGGGGCACCTTGCGCGCCGACACCGACCCGCTCAACGCGACCAATTACCAGACCGAGAATCTGTTCGGTATCTTCGTCACTCAAGGACTCGCCACGCCCGGCGAGACCCTGCCCTATCTGATGCAGGGGGGAATCGGCCTTCCGGAGCGCGAATATTATCTGGGCGGCGACTCCAAGATGTCCGGGCTGCGCAGCCAGTATCGCGCCTATATCGCCGCGATCATGAAGGCGGCGGGGGCTGCCGATGCGGAAGCCGCCGCGGGTCGGGTCCTCGATCTCGAGACGAAGATCGCGCGGGCCCACGTCACCCGCGAGGAGAGCGAGGACTTCGCCAAGGGCGCTACCGTATGGAGCCGGGCCGAGCTCGAGTCCAACGCGCCCGGGATCGACTGGCCGGCCCTGCTCGGAGCCGCCCAGCTCGGCGGCGCCCGGAAATTCCAGGCCTATCATGCCGGAGCGATCCCCAGGCTGGCCGCGCTGGTCGGCTCGGAGCCGCTTCAGAGCTGGAAGGACTGGCTCGCCTTTCACACGTTGAACCAGCAGGCCAACGTCCTTCCCAAGCCGATCCGAGACGCCAGCTTCGCCTTCAATGGAACCGCGCTTTCCGGCACGCCGAAGCAGCGTCCTCGCGACCAGCTCGCGCTCAACGCGGTCAGCACCGCGCTCCAGGACGCGGTCGGCAAGGCCTATGTCGACAAATATTTCCCGGCCACGGCCAAGGCCGAAGTCCAGAAGATGGTCGAGAATATCAAGGCCGCCTTCGCCCGCCGCGTCGAGGCGCTCGACTGGATGGCGCCCTCGACGAAGCAGGAAGCGCTGAAGAAGGTCCGCTCTATCGTCGTCGGGGTCGGCTATCCGGACCGCTGGCGCGATTACTCTTCCCTGCGGATCAGCCCCGACGACGCCTATTCCAACCAGAAGAATGCCGCTCTCGCCGAATATCGCCACCAGATTTCGAAGATCGGCAAGCCGATGGACCGGAACGAGTGGTGGATGCCCCCGCAGCTGGTCAACGCCGTCAACCTGCCGGTCCAGAACGCCCTGAACTTCCCGGCCGCGATCCTTCAGCGGCCCTTCTTCGATCCCAGGGCCGACCCGGCTTTCAATTACGGCGCCATCGGCTCGGTCATCGGCCATGAGATCAGCCACAGCTTCGACAATAACGGTGCGCTGTTCGATTCGACCGGCCGCCTCAGAAACTGGTGGACCCCCGCCGATCTGGCGCGCTTCCAGCAGGCGGGTGCGGCGCTCGCCGCGCAATATGACGCCTACGAGGCGCTGCCGGGACTTCGAGTCAACGGCAAGCTGACGCTCGGCGAGAACATCGCCGACGTCGCCGGCCTCGCTGCGGCCTATGACGGATATCGCGCGTCGCTTGGCGGCAAGGAGGCGCCGGCGATCGACGGCTTCAGCGGCGACCAGCGCTTCTTCATCGCCTTCGGCCAAGCCTGGGCCAGCAAGATGCGCGAGCCGACCCTTCGCCAGCGAGTCCTCACTGACGGCCACGCGCCGGGCCAGTTCCGGGCGCTGACGGTGCGCAATCTGGATGCGTGGTATTCGGCGTTCAACGTCCAGCCGACGCAGAAGCTGTATCTGGACCCGGAGAAGAGGGTAAAGGTCTGGTGATGACCCGTCGCCCCAGCGAAGGCTGGGGCCCCAGCGAGTGAAGAACACAGGTGCCTTTCACCCGCTGGGATGCCAGCCTTCGCCGGCATGACGGTCTCAACCCGGCGACTGGAAGGGCTCAACGAAACCCTCCGGCCGAAGCCCGGAAAGCCAATTGTCGCCCATCCACTGGTCGGTCGCGGCTCGCAGCCGGGCGGCATAACCGGGCGAATCGAGGCCGGCGAGCGGAAGGCCGAACTCGCGGGCGGTGGCGGCAATGTCGCAATCGTCGAGGCGCCGCCGCCCGGCCGCGACCGAATGCCGCGCGATCTCCAGCTCCTGCCCCCAGAAATAAACGCTCTTCGCGCCGACATTGGACTGCATCCGCCGCACCTCGGCGACCCGGTCGCCGCCGACGATCGGCAGCCATATGTCGGCGGCCAGCAGATCGACGGCGCGGTCCGGGCGCCAGCCAAAGGCATCCGCCTCGACGATACTCACCTTTGCGCCCGCCCCTCCGGGCAGCCGGTCGAACAGGCGCATCTCGCGATGAAGCGCGATCAGCTCGCAGTCGCGGTCCACCACAGTCACGGCCTCAACTTCGGCCTTCATTGCGCATAATGCCGCCGACCAGCCGAGGCCGAGGCCGAACACGGCGACGTGACCGGAGGCGCAATCGACGGCGATCTGCTGGCTTTCCACCTCAACCGGCATCAGCGACATCCACGTGTCGCTGCCCCGGTCGAGCGAAATCACATCCGAAACCGGGCGCGCGGGACTCCAATAGCCGCGCAGTGGGATGTCGTTTCCCCAGCGGCGTATAGTCCAGCCCCCATGCTCGATCGGCCGGTACAAGGGTGCGACGGAGGTGAAATGTGGAGACATGCGCGAGCGCCCCCCCCCCGCTCCGCCCTCAACCCGCCCCGATCAGCTCCCGCCCGATCAGCATCCGCCGGATCTCGTTCGTCCCGGCGCCGATGTCGAGCAGCTTGGCGTCGCGCATGAAGCGTTCGACGGGCCAGTCCTTGGTGTAGCCGGCCCCGCCCAGAGCCTGGATCGCCTCGAGGCTCACCTTCACCGCGCTTTCGGATGCGAGCAGGATAGCGCCCGCGGCGTCGAAACGGGTCGTCTTGCCCGCATCGCAATTCCTGGCGACCGTATAGACATAGGCCCGGGCCGAATTGAGAGCGACATACATGTCGGCAACCTTGGCCTGCATCAGCTGGAAGCTCCCGATGGAAGTGCCGAACTGCTTCCTCTCCCGGACATAGGGCAGCACCACGTCGAGACAGGCCTGCATGATGCCCAGCTGGATTCCCGCAAGCACGGTGCGCTCGTAATCCAGCCCGGACATCAGGACGCCGACGCCGCCATTGACCGGGCCCATCACATTTTCGTCGGGGACCTCGCAATCGCTGAAGACCAGCTCCCCCGTGGGGGAGCCGCGCATCCCCATCTTGTCGAGCTTCTGGCCCAGGCTGAAGCCGGGCATGTCCTTCTCGATCAGGAAGGTCGTGATTCCGCGGCTCCCCTCCCCCGTCTTGGCGTAGACGACGAGGGTGTCGGCATGATGGGCGTTGGTGATCCAGAATTTGGTGCCGTTGAGGACATAGCCGCCCTGGACCTTTTCCGCCTTGAGCTTCATCGACACCACGTCCGAGCCCGCGCCTGCTTCGGACATGGCGAGCGAGCCGACATGCTCGCCCGAGATCAATTTGGGCAGGTATTTCGCCTTCTGCTCGGGGCTCGCCCAGCGCCGGATCTGGTTGATGCAAAGGTTCGAATGCGCCCCGTAGGAAAGGCCGATCGAGGCGGAGGCCCGGGCCACTTCCTCCTGCGCCACCACATGCTCGAGATAGCCCAGCCCCAGTCCCCCATCCTCCTCGGATACCGTGATTCCGTGGAGACCGAGCGCGCCCATTTCCGGCCAGAGTTCCTGAGGGAACCAGTCGTCGGCGTCGATCTTCGCTGCAAGCGGCGCGATCCGGTCCGCGGCGAAGCGCTCCGTCGTGTCGCGGATCGCGTCCGCCATCTCGCCCAGAGCGAAGTCGAGCCCGATACCGGCCATTCAAAGTCCTCCTCTTCGGCGGCGGCCCTAGCAGAGCCTTCGAAGTTTGAACAAGGCGGGGTGCGCGCCTATGTGCGGCCCGATAGCTCCTCCCCGGAACGGGGAGGGGGACCAGCCGAAGGCTGGTGGAGGGGGCCCACCTCTCCGCCGCTACCACCGTGGGCCCCCTCCACCACCGCCTGACGGCGGC
>DASVUW010000288.1:0-5077 GCA_036386845.1 Allosphingosinicella sp.
GCTCGAGCAGGTCGGCGGCCGGAGGACGGCCGACGAACTCGATTTCGGGCCGAAGAACGATCCGGGTCATCGCAATCCTGCCGCGGTCGTCCTTTCCCATCGTTCCCACGGCCTCGTCGCGATAGCCGGCGACGTCGAGCCCTGCGTCGCAGGCGAGGTGAAGGAACCAGAGCATGTGACAGGCCGAGGCCGACGCGACCAACGCCTCCTCCGGGTCGACTCCGGCGGGATCCGAGCAAGGCGGCGGAACCACGTGCGGCGAGGCGGAGCCGGGTACGACGGCGCCGCCGTCGAAGCTCAGGCTGTGGGCCCGGCTGTATCGCCCTTCGAGAAAACCTCCGTCCGAATGCCATTCAACCGTTGCGAGATAGTCCGCCATCGCGCTGAGTTCTCCCACTTGATCATTTCGTCATTCCGGCGAAGGCCGGAGATCCATGGACACCGCCGTGAGGGTTGCCGCAATCCGTGTTCAGGATCCCGGCCTTCGCCGGGATGACGGCGTGGCCATGCTCTCCCCTATCAGGCCGCCGTCCGCTCCAGGAAAGCCGTCTCGCGCTCGACCCAGCCGGCGAAGCTCGGGCGCGCCAGCATCCGGTCGGCGAACTCCGTCACCCTCGGATGGCGGCCGGCGTCGATGGCCATTCCGAGATGCCGGAAATTGGCGAAGGCGGTCGCGACGGCGATGTCGGCGAGACTTATCCCCTCGCCGACCAGCCAGCCGCTTTCCGGGATGGTCCGCTCGAGATAGTCGAGGATCGGGGGAAGCTCCTCCTTCTCGGCCTTGTCGGCGACGTCGAGGTCGCCTTCCCGGCCGAGGAAGCGCGGAGCGACGATCCGGTTGAAGAACATCTTCGCGCCGCAGGCGCACAGGATGGTGTCGGCGAATTCGTCGAACCAGATGGTCCGGGCCCGGGCCTCCGGATCGGTGGGGATCAGGGCCGGCTCCGGATATTTCGCCTCGAGGTAATGGATGATGGCCGATGAATCGGAAATCCCGAAGCCGCCGTCGCGGAAGGCGGGGATCTTCCGGAACGGGCTGGCGGCGAGAAAGTCGGGATCGTCGGAGCCGAGGCCGAGCGGCTTATGGTCCAGCTGGAGACCCTTCTCCGCTCCATAGGCCAGGACCTTTCGTACGAACGGCGACAATGAGGCCCCGTAGACGATCATGACCGACTCCCTTTTTAAGTTTCAACACGCAACCTATACGGCTGCGCCCGCTACCGCAAGCCGCCGAATCGAAGTCCGATCCAGAAGGTACGCGGAGTCGCCCGTTCCTCGATCCCGTCCCCGCTGATGCCGGCGAGGACCCGGGCGTCGGCGGCATTTTCGACGCGAGCCTCGATCGCCAGCCTCCGTCCGACCGGGAACCTGCCCACGGCATCGAAAGTGAGCGCGCCGCTGAGCAGCTGGCGGTTCAGATCGTCCTCATATTGGACGCCGCCATATCGAGCGGTGACGGCGGCTAGGGCTCCGCCCTCCGCCCAGGCCAGGGTCGACGACAGGCTGTGGCGCGGAGTCTGTGCGGGCCTGAGGCCGTCAAGTGCAAGCGCCGGCCCGCTCGACTCCACCTGCGCATCCACCCAGGACCACCCGCCCGACAGGGTCCAGGCGCCCCCCCCGTAGCGCGCATCGATCTCCACGCCCCGCGCGTCGATGGAGTCGAGATTGCCCCGCCGCCGATAGTCGCCGCCGGCCGCGACGAAGCCGACGCCCGGAAAAGTGCCGGGCCCGCGCCCCAGAGTAACATTGGCGATCGCGCCCTCGAGCCGGTTTGTGAAGGCGGTAAGACCGAACCGGGCCCCGGTGACGGGGCGCCAGTCGAGGCCCGCCTCCACCCCCTGAAGCCGCTCGGGTTCGAGCTCGGCATTGGCGGCGGTTGCGTCGATCCCGACCCGGAATGGGCGATAGAGCTCGTTCAGGGTTGGAAGCCGCCAGCCCAGATAGGCGGCTCCGCGCGCGGTGAGCCCGCCGGCGGCGCGCCACGCGATCCCGGCCCGGCCGGTGGGCTGCCAGCCTGAGCGGTCGCCGAACCGGGTGTCGGTGAGGACGGCGCCGGTCGCGAGGACACGCTCGTCAAGGCGTCCGCCCGAGATGGCCCACCGGTCGATCCGACCGCCGACGGTCAACGTCATGGCATCGGAGGCCCAGGCGGCCTCGGCGAAACCGCCAAGGGTCTGTGTGCGACCGCCGGCCACCCGCCCACGCGTGCCGGCGCCTGCGACGAAGGCGAAACGCTCGCGGGTCTCGCCATCGGTCAGGCGCCAGTCGCCGCCGATCCGCAGATCGAGTCCCGGGCCGACCCTCGGGCGCACCTCGATCCGGGCGCCAAGGCCCGTCGCCGGCACGCTGAACTGCTCCGAAGTGCGGTTCGCCGCGGGCCGCCCGGCGCCGACGCTGGCGAAGCTGTTGTAGAAATCGCGGGTCTGAACGTAGCCCAGAGCGCTCCAGCGCCGCCCGACCAGGCGAAGCGAAGCGTCGGCCCCGCGCGTTCGGATTTCGGAAAAAGCCGTCCCCCGCTGCCGCTCGTCGGAAAATACCAGTCCGCTCGCCTGAAGCTCGGCGCCCCCACGAAGCGGCGCGACCCCGCGCACGGCGAGGCTGATCTGCTCATAGGGTGCCGGCCGGTCCGCTGGGCCGCGCTGTTCGCGGACGACGGGGATGAAACCGTCGCCGCGCTGCCAGGCGCCCGAGACCGCGGCGAAGCCCCGGCCGAGGGCTACCCCGACCCCGGCGAAGGCGTCTAGGGCGTCGCGACTGCCGTAAGCGAGGCGTCCCTGCGGCCCCATCAGCTGGGCCGTAGTCGCGCTTTCGAGCTCGATCGTGCCGGCCAGCGCCCCCGGCCCGTGGATTCCGCTGCCGCCGCCGCGGGTCACCCGTGCCTCGCCGAGCCGTTCGGGGTGGTAAGCCGGCCAGCTCACCCAGCCGCCGAACGGATCGGTCTGGGGCACTCCGTCGAGGACGAGGAGGACCCGGCTCGACGCATTGCCGCCGAGCGCCCGAAGAGTGGCGCCCTGGCTGGTCGGGTTGGCCGACCGCGAGTCGGAGCGTCGGAAAAGCTGGAAGCCGGGGACGTCGCGAAGCACCTCCTCGAGCCGGCCCGAGGCGGAGCCGGTCAGGCGTTCGCGGTCGATGACGACGGTGTCGAACACCTCGTCGCCCGCGGCAGGGGCGAGCCCGCGGCCGGTGACGACGATGTCGGGACTCGCCTGGGCGAGCAGGAGCGGGAGGAGGAAAGGCACGGGGCGTGCCCTACTCCCACCTGGATGCGGGTTCGACCCCCAATCCTCCCTGCGCGCGAAGCGCGTGGGGAGGGGGACCACACGAAGTGTGGTGGAGGGGTAGCTGGCTCGGTTTTGGAGCAACAGGCGCGAAGCCAGGCGGCTGCGACCTCTACCCCTCCACCACCATGCTTCGCATGGTCCCCCTCCCCATCGCGTTGCAATGGGGAGGACGGGAATTACCTCGAAGCGTAGCGGCGGCGGCCGCCGCTTCGGCTTTCGCCCTGCGGCCTCGCCGGCCGAGCGCTGAAGCGCTTGGACGGGCGGCCGCGGCCATGGCGCTCCTCGCGCTCGGGGCGCTCGACGATCTGGATCGGCGAATTGGCCCGGGCGGTCTTAATCCGCGCCGCCTCGGCGTTGAAGCCTTCGGGCAGCGGGACCGGGGTGAGGGTCTGCTTGGTCAGCCGCTCGATGCCCTTCAAATAGGGCCGCTCGTCCTCGGCGCAGTAAGCGACGGCGACTCCCGCCGCTCCTGCGCGCGCGGTGCGGCCGATGCGGTGGACATATTGCTCGGAGACGTTGGGCAGGTCGAAGTTGATGACGTGGCTGACTCCAGAGACGTCGATCCCGCGGGCGGCGATGTCGGTCGCGATCAGGATCTTGACCTTGCCGTCCTTGAACTCGGCCAGGGCCCGCTCGCGCTGCGGCTGACTCTTGTTGCCGTGAATGGCGTTGGCGGGGATCCCGGTCTGGGCGAGCTGCTTCACGATCCGGTCGGCGCCGTGCTTGGTGCGGCTGAAGATCAGCACCCGGTCCATGGAGCCCTTGGCGCCGAAGCCGACGCGGAGCATCATGGTCAGAAGCGCCGGCTTCTCGGCCTGATTGACGAAGGTGACGTACTGCTCGACCCGCTCGACCGTCGAGGCGACCGGGGTGACCGCCACCTGCTCCGGGTTGGTCAGGAACTTGTCGGCGAGGTCGCGGATCGCCTTCGGCATGGTCGCCGAGAAGAACAGGCTCTGCCTCTTCTCCGGAAGGAAGCGCACGATCTTCTTCAGGTCGTGGATGAAGCCGAGGTCGAGCATCTGGTCGGCCTCGTCGAGGATGAGGATTTCAACCTGCCTCAGGTCCAGCCAGCGCTGCTCGACCAGATCGAGAAGGCGGCCCGGAGTGGCGACGAGAACGTCGACTCCGCGCGACAGGTCCTGCCGGTTCTTGTTGATCGAGGTGCCTCCGAACACGGTGGCGACGCTGATATGGCTGAAGCGGCCATAGGCGCGGGCGCTCTCGGCGATCTGCGAGGCGAGCTCGCGGGTCGGAGCGAGCACCAGCATCCGGCAGGCGCCGCGCTGCGGACGCTTGCCGCTGGCGATCAGGCGGTCGATCGAGGGAAGCATGAAGGCGGCCGTCTTGCCGCTGCCGGTCTGGGCGATGCCCAGCAGGTCCTTGCCCTTCAGCAGGATCGGGATCGCCTGCTCCTGGATCGGGGTCGAGGTCGAATATTCCTTCAGTGCAAGCGCCTGGAGGACGGGCTGCGACAGCCCGAGATTTTCAAAAGACATGTATGACTCACTATGCGTGCGGCGCACCCGCGCAGCCGGAACGGCGCGCGGAAACGCGGCGGGTTCTGGTGACCCGCGTGAAAAGGGAAACCTTGGGTAATGACGAAACGGAGCCGGCCCGAAAAGGGGCGTTCACGCTGCAATGACGTTTCGCTGAAAGCCATATGGGGGAGAAAGACTAAGAAATCAACTCATGTCTTTGCCTCCCCATGCTCCGCATGGGGAGGGGGACCATGCGAAGCATGGTGGAGGGGTGATCTGTTGAGGCCGGCGCCATGTCACCCCTCCACCTCTTTC
>DASVUW010000289.1:0-2949 GCA_036386845.1 Allosphingosinicella sp.
GGCGGCCTCCACGGAGTCGGAGTGAGCGTGCTCAACGCCCTTTCCAGCGAGACGGTCGTCGAGGTGGCTCGCAACCAGGAGCTCTGGCGCCAGACCTATTCGCGCGGCGAGCCGACTTCGAAGCTCGAGCCTCGCGGGCCGACCCAGAACCGCCGCGGAACGAGCCTGAGCTTCGTGCCCGACACCGAGATATTCGGCGAGGAGGCCAGATTCAAGCCGGCGCGGCTCTACCGGCTCGCCCGCTCCAAGGCCTATCTGTTCGCCGGGGTCGAGATTCGCTGGCGTTGCGATCCGTCGCTGATCGAGGGCGACACGCCCGCCGAGGCGGTGTTCCAGTTCCCGGGCGGCCTCGCGGACCACCTCAGGGAGCAGATCGGGGAGCGCAATTGCGCGACCAGCGACTTCTTCATCGGGCGGCAGGATTTCCCGGGCGGCCAGGGGATGGTCGAATGGGCGGTGGCCTGGCCTTTGTGGACCGACGGCGGCTCCTCTTATTATTGCAACACCATCCCCACCCCGGACGGGGGCACCCACGAGCAAGGCATCAGGGCCGCGCTGACCCGCGGCGTCCGGGCCTTCGCCGAGCTCACCGGCTTGGCGAAGAAGGCGAAGGAGGTGCAGGCCGAGGACGTGGTCGGGGGCGCCGAGGTGATGCTTTCCGTCTTCATCCGCGACCCCCAGTTCCAGAGCCAGACCAAGGACCGGCTGACCAGCCCCGACGCGGCGCGGCTCGTCGAGGCGGCGATACGCGACCATTTCGACCATTATCTCGCCGACAATATGGAGCGCGGGCGGGCCCTGCTCGGCTTCGTCCTCGAGCGGATGGACGAACGGCTGAAACGCCGCCAGGAGCGCGAGATCAAGCGCAAGACCGCGACCAGCGGCCGCAAGGTCAGGCTTCCGGGCAAGCTCACCGACTGCTCCAACGACGATCCGGCGGGCACCGAGCTGTTCATCGTCGAGGGCGACAGCGCCGGCGGATCGGCCAAGCAGGCGCGCGACCGCAAGACGCAGGCGATCCTCCCCATCCGCGGCAAGATCCTGAACGTCGCCTCGGCGAGCGCCGACAAGATCCGAGGCAATCAGGAGATAGCCGACCTCACCCTCGCTCTGGGCTGCGGCACGCGCGAGCGTTGCGACCCATCGCAGCTTCGCTACGACCGGATCATCATCATGACCGACGCCGACGTCGACGGCGCCCACATCGCCACTCTTTTGATGACGTATTTCTTCACCGAAATGGGCCCCATCGTCGAGCAGGGCTGCCTCTACCTCGCCCAGCCGCCGCTCTACCGCCTGTCGTCGGGCCCGACCGTCGCCTACGCGCGCGACGACGCCCATCGCGGAGAGATCGAGGCAAGCCTGTTCAAGGGCAAGAAGGTCGAGATCAGCCGCTTCAAGGGTCTCGGCGAGATGAACCCGTCGCAGCTTCGCGAGACGACGATGGATCCCAGGTCGCGCTCGCTGATCCGGGTGACCCTCCCCGACGGCTACCAGCCCCAGCAGCCGGTGCGCGACCTCGTCGACCGGCTGATGGGCCGAAACCCGGAGCATCGCTTCAACTTCATCCAGAGCCACGCGGCCGAGATCGCCGAGGAGGAAATCGACGCATGAAGGGCGCCGCGGCCGGTCATCGGCCCCGTATCCGGTGGCACTGGCTGCCGGGCTTGCTCCTACTGCTCGTCCTAACCCCGACATCCAGGGCCCAGGCCGCCGAGCCCTCTGCCCAGTTCAGCCGGCGGGCCAACGAACTGGTGCCGGCTTTGAACGGCGAAACGCCTCCGGAGCGCTTCTTCTCCCCTGCTTTCCTGGCAAAGATACCGCCCCGGCAGGTGGCCGCGGTGACGGCTCAGCTGAAGTCGAGCTACGGTAGAGCCCGGAGCGTCCAGCGGGTCGAGGCGAGCAGCGCCACCGCCGGAATCGTCTTCGTCCGCTTCGATCGCGCTGTGGTCCGGCTTCAGATGGCTGTCGGTCCGCAGGCGCCGCATCTGGTCGAGGGGCTGCTGGTCGCCGGCGCCGAATCCTCGGCCGCCGATATCGCCGCCGTTTTCGGCGAGATGGTCGCCCTGCCCGGCGAGGTGTCGCTGGCCGCGGCTCGGCTGGACGAAGCCGGGCCGGCCGACTTCCTGACCGAGAAAGCGGACCGGCCGTTGGCGATCGGTTCGGCCTTCAAGCTGTTCATCCTGGCCGAGCTGACGCGATCGGTGAAAGCGGGCGAGCGCAAATGGACCGACGTCGTGCCGCTGGGGCCCCCTTCCCTTCCGTCCGGACTCGTCCAGGACTGGCCGAGAGGGTCGCCCGTCACGCTCCACAGCCTCGCCGCGCTGATGATCTCGAGGAGCGACAACAGCGCGACCGACACTCTTCTGGGAGTGGTCGGCCGCGACAAGGTCGAGCGCTTGTTGCCCGAGCTCGGGGTGCGGGCGCCGGAGCGCAACCGCCCCTTCCTTTCAACCCGCGAGGCCTTCGCACTGAAGCTGGGCGACCGCGACCTCCTGGCGCGCTGGAAGGCCGCGGACGAAGGCGGCCGGCGGGCGCTGCTGCCCAGGCTGGAGCAGGTCGATGCCTCGACCCTCGACCCTTCGCGGCTCGGCGGCCGGCCCGCGCAGATCGCGACCGTGGAATGGTTCGCTTCGCCCGCCGACCTCCTCCGGACCCTCGACTGGCTGCGGAGAAGCGGCGACCGGACGGCGCTCGACCTGCTTGCGATCAATCCGGGCCTGGGCCCGGCCCTGGCGAAGGAGTTCGACTATTTCGGTTTCAAGGGCGGCTCGGAGCCCGGCGTCCTCAACCTGAGCTTCCTTCTCAAGGCTCGCTCCGGCCGGTGGATCGCGGTGTCGGCGACTTGGAACGACGAGTCGAAGCCCTTGGACGAACCCCGCTTCGTGGCCCTGATGAGCCGGCTGCTCAGCCTGTTGAAGTGATTTTGCCTCCCCATCGCGACGCGAT
>DASVUW010000290.1:0-14016 GCA_036386845.1 Allosphingosinicella sp.
GCGGCGTCGAGCGCGCGCACCGCCTCCAGGCTCGTCACCGTTTCAGCGCCTTTTCAATCTCCTCGACGGCCGCGGCCCAGGCGGCGGTCTCGGGGGCGATCAGCTCGACATGGCCGGTGCGGTCGATCATCCGGACCTTCACCTCGTCGCCGGCCGAGCGCATCTTCGACGCATAATCCTCCGCATAAGCGGTTGGGATGATCCGGTCCTGGAGGCCGTTGATCAGCACCTGGCGGACTCCCAGCGGGGCGAGGCGGGGCACCGACGTATCGGCATAGACGTTGCGGCTGCTCAGGGTCGGCGGGCCGACGAGCCTTTCGATCACTTCCGTTCCGCAGCCGCTTCCCGGTGGGGTCGCGGCGAGCTCCAGGTCGGGCAGGCCGCCGAGGCTGACGACCGTGTCGATCGGAAGCGGATCGGCGGCGAGGATCGGGCTTCCGCGCGGGATGAGCGGGCTCGCCGGGCGGCGGTTCACGGCCCGCCGGGCCGCCAGCCACAAGGCGAGGTGCCCGCCCGCCGAATGGCCTACGGCGACCAGGGGCGAAATATCCAGCTTGTGGGCCGGGGCATGCTTCTGCAGCGAGTCCGCCGCCGCCGCGGCATCGGCGAAGGTGCGCGGATAGCCGCCGCCGGTTCGGTCGACTCCTCGATAGTCGATGTTCCAGACGGCGATGCCGCGCTTCCTCAAGTCGTCGGCGATCCAGTTCATGATCCGGCGGTCGGCGATCTCGGTCTGCCAGCAGCCGCCATGGACCATCAGCACGGTCGGGTGAGGGCCCTCCCCGGCCGGCAGCCAGAGGTCGACCTTCTGCATCTGGTCGTCGCCATAGGCGATCGTCGAATCGGGCTCCGGCCTCGCTCGCTCGAGCAGGGCGGGCCATTTCATCAGCTCGGGCTGGGCGGCAGGGGGAGAGGCAGGAGGCTCGGACACCGAGCACCCGGCTAGCGCCGCGAGGAGGGCGAGGGCAAGGGCGGGACGCATGACCATGGCGGTAGCGAGCGGCGCCCAGCCTGGCAAACACGCACTGCTCCACTCCCTGACAGGGAGGGGCCGGGGGTGGGTCCGCCGCAGGCGGTCGAAACTCGAGCGACGGAAAAGTCTCGCTGCGCTCGCCTACCCACCCACAGCCCCTCCCTTCCAGGGAGGGGAGAAGCGGAGCGAGCGTCGGGGGGAGAGGGGGCCCCCGGCGCTCGGCGGCGGCTGCCGTTCAGGTGTAGCAGCCGAACGGGGCGATCGGATGCGGCAGGGTCGGGGCGGATCCGGTGGCCCCAAGGATCACTCCCGACAGGGTCAGGATCAGTGCAAGCAGGGTCGTTGCGAGCCGAGGGGCAGGATGGCTCATCATTCGTCTCCTTCGATCTTGCCGGCGAGCTCAGGCGTGTCCGGGGCCGCGCGCGTCGTGCTTCCACGGAGCGTCGAACTGTATATCGGTGAGGCGCCTGAACCCCTCCGCGATATGGGCGGCGGCGGCAGCGAAGAGCTTCGCCAGATCCCTGGAGAAATCGCCATGGTGCTCGACCCAGATCCGGCCGTCGATTTCGTCGCGCATTTCTATCACTCCTTCCATCGATCGTCGCCCAGTGCGGCGTCTCGTGGGAGTCAGATAGGATCGACCCCGAGGGACCGTCCAACTAAAGGCTGGACGAAGGTGATAAGCTGGATTTATCATCTCGGCGATGCGCCACCTGCCGCCTCTGCCTTCGGTCCGGGTCTTCGAGGCCGCCGCCCGGCACGAGAATTTCACGCTCGCGGCGCGGGAGCTGGGGATGACCCAGGCGGCGGTCAGCTACCAGATCAGGCTACTCGAGGAGCGGCTCGGAGTGCCCTTGTTCGTCCGGTCCAAAAGGCGGGTGACCCTGAGCGAGGCGGGCCGCCGGCTGGCGCCCGTGGTCTCGGACGCCTTCGACCGGCTGGCCGAGGGCTTTTCCGGCCTGGTCGATGAGGATGAGAGCGTCCTCGTCATCAGCACGGCCCAGACCTTCGCCTCGAACTGGCTTTCCTTCCGGCTCGGCGGCTTCCAGATCGCGCGGCCCGAGCTCGCCGTTCGGCTCCACACGTCCAACGCTCTGACCGACTTCGCCAGCGACGAGGTCGACGTGGCGGTTCGGATGGGCCCCGGCCCGTGGCCCGGCCTCAGGCAGCATTTCCTCTTCTGCCTCTATTCGACTCCGCTCTGCACCCCCGACTTCCGAGACCGCCACCGGCTCGATCGGCCCGAGGACCTGCTCCGGGTCCCCCGACTGAACGCGCACGACTGGTGGTGGAAGCAATGGCTCGACGAGGCCGGAGTCGCGCTCGAGGACGAGCCGCCGAGACAGGGCATCCGCCTCGATTCGCAGGCCCTCGAAGGCAATGCCGCCCTGGCCGGCCACGGCGTCGGCCTTCTGACTCCGCTTTACTGGCGGGGCGAGCTTGCGGCCGGACGGCTCGTCCAGCCCTTCGAGCTCGTCACCGTCAGCGGGCCCGCCCTCTGGCTGGTCTATCCCGAGCACAAGCGCGGCCGGGCCAAGATCCGGGCCTTCCGCGACTGGCTGCTCGGCGAGATGGCCGCCGAGGCCGAAATGGCCCCGGCGGACGCGTTCAGGCCTCCTGCGGGCTAGGCTCGACGGGCTCGCGCGGCTCCGGATATCTTCCGGCGATCCGGAACCGCCGGTTGAGCCAGCGCCACAGAAGCCAGAGCAGAAGAAGCACCACCAGCCACGGCAGCAAGGTGACGAGCACGATCAGCGCGGTGATCGCGGCCCCGGCGAAATTGTCCGCGGCGTCGGCGATCGCCCGCTCGAGCCGGCTTCCGGTCTTGCCGGCTCGATAGTCGAAGGAGACGGGCGTGGTCGCCAGCTGCTGGCGCCGGCCGGTCTGCTCCGTCTCGGTCGCCTGGATCGAGGTCCGCAGGGCCGCCAGCTGCTGCTGGAGCTCCACCCGTTCGCTCGAGCTCAGGCCGGGGCGGGCAAGCTGCTGCTCGATTCGCCGGACCTCGTCGGCCTGCTGGGCCTGGCCCCTCTGGGCAGCGGAAATCTCGCTTCCGACATCGGTGCCGGTGATCGCGGCTCGGAGCAGCTCGCCCTCGGCCTTGTCGACGACCGCGATCCCGTCGCGGCCGAAAGTGCGCGCGATGGCGGGATCGAGCTTGAAGGAGAGCTGGGCCTCGATGTCGCCGTCGCCCTCGTCATTATAGGTCATCGCAGTGATCCGGCAGCGGGCGACGGTCAGCTTCTCGCAGGCCTGGGCATGCTCTTCCTGGACCCGGCCGATGTTCGCGGCGGGGAGTCGGAAGGCGTAGCGGTAGTTGAAGGCGACTCCCGGCGCGGCAGTCGGGGTCACGCCGGGCGGACGGGGCGAAGTCCTGGCGCTGGAATCCGTCGCTGCCGGAGCCGCGGCTTCTTCCTGGACGTCGAACGTGGCCATGTTGCTGTCGCCGCCGCCGTCGGACATCGCGCGGTCGTTGCCGCCCTGGCCGCAGGCGCCGGTTGCCAGCAGGAGACCCAAACAGAGTGCCTTGCGCATCCTTTTCTCCTTTTGCTTCGAGGCCGGTCTCTGCCGGCTGGTGTAACATTATCTTATCGGTAGACAATGGCAAGAGGGGTGTCCCATTCCGATCCCGCTGCTATCGGTCGGTCATGTCCGACGCCGTCAACGATATCGATCCGATCCAGAACCACCGTTTCGAAGATGCGCTCTCACAGCGCTATCTCGTCTACGCCTTGTCCACGATCACGGCCCGCTCGCTGCCCGACGTCCGCGACGGGCTGAAGCCGGTGCACCGGCGCCTTTTATGGGCGATGCGGCTGCTCCGCCTCGATCCCGCCTCGGGCTACAAGAAATGCGCCCGGGTGGTCGGCGACACGATCGGCAAATATCATCCGCACGGCGACCAGTCGGTCTACGACGCGATGGTCCGCCTCGCCCAGGATTTCTCGCTCCGCTACCCGCTCGTCGACGGCCAGGGCAATTTCGGGAATATCGACGGCGATAACGCGGCGGCCTACCGCTACACCGAAGCCAGGCTGACCCCGGCCGCGATCGAGCTGATGGCCGGGCTCGACGAGGGCACGGTAGACTATCGCCCGACCTACAATGGCGAGGAGGAGGAGCCCGAGGTCTTCCCGGGCCTGTTCCCGAACCTGCTCGCCAACGGCGCCAGCGGGATCGCCGTCGGAATGGCGACCTCGATCCCGCCGCACAACCTGTCGGAGATCGTCGACGCCGCCATCCACCTCATCGACAACCCCCGCGCCGAACCCTCCGTCCTGATGGACTTCGTTTCCGGCCCGGATTTCCCGACCGGCGGAGTGGTCGTCGACAGCGGCGCCGCCATCGCTTTGGCCTACGAGACGGGCCGGGGCTCGTTCCGGGTCCGGGGGCGGTGGAGCCTCGAGGACCAGGGCCGGGGCACCTGGGTCGCGATCATCTCCGAAATCCCTTACCAGGTGCCCAAGTCGAAGCTGATCGAGCAGATCGCCGCACTGATCGCCGACAAGAAGCTTCCCATCCTCGCCGACGTCCGGGATGAATCCGACTCCGAGGTCCGGATCGTCGTCGAGCCCCGAAGCCGGACCGTCGACCCGCAATTGCTGATGGAGAGCCTGTTCCGGCTGACGGACCTCGAGGTCCGGGTGCCGCTCAACATGAACGTTCTCGACGCCCGCCACACGCCCCGGGTGATGGGCCTCAAGGAGGTCCTTTCAGCCTGGCTCGCGCACCAGTTCGAAGTCCTGGTCCGCCGGGCCCAGCACCGGATCGCCAAGATCGACGACCGGCTCGAATTGCTCGAAGGCTATCTGATCGCCTTCCTCAACCTCGACCGGGTGATCGAGATCATCCGGACCGAGGACGAGCCCAAGCCGGTGATGATCGCCGAGTTCGGCCTGACCGACCGCCAGGCCGAAGCGATCCTCAACATGCGGCTGCGATCGCTTCGCCGGCTCGAGGAGATGCAGCTCAGGAAGGAGCGCGGCGCCCTGGCCGCGGAGCGGGAGGACCTTGCCAGGCTGGTCGAATCCACCGCCCGCCAGCGCACCCGGCTCAAGAAGGACCTGACCGCTCTGCGCGACCGCTTCGGCGAGGGGACCGAGCTCGGCCGCCGCCGAACGCTGATCGAGGAGGCCGCCCCGGCCCGCGAGATTCCGCTGGAAGCGATGATCGAAAGGGAGCCCATCACGGTCATCATGTCGCAGCGCGGCTGGATCCGGGCGATGAAGGGGCATGTCGATGCGGCCGAGGCGGAGGCTCTGAAGTTCAAGGAGGGCGACGGCGGCCGCTTCTTCTTCCACGCCCACACCACCGACAAGCTGCTTCTCGCCGCCGCCGACGGCCGCTTCTACACCCTGGCGGCCGACCGGCTGCCCGGCGGGCGCGGCTTCGGCGAGCCGATCAAGCTGATGGTCGACGTCGAGGGCGAGGGCAATATCGTCACCCTGTTCCGGGCCGCCGCGGCCGACAAGCTCCTCCTCGCCACCACCGACGGGCGCGGCTTCGTCACCTCGGCCGCGGGCGCGGTGGCGGAAACCCGCAAGGGCAAGCAGGTGGTGAACCTGAAGCCCGGCGCGCGGCTGAAAACGGTCCGGCCGATCGGCGAAGGCCACGATTATGTCGGGGTGATCGGGGAGAATCGGAAGCTCGTCGTCTATCCGCTGACCGAGCTTCCGGAGATGGGCCGCGGCCAGGGCGTGCAGCTTCAGCGTTACCGGGACGGCGGCCTCGCCGATGCGACCAGTTTCCGCTTCGCCGACGGTCTCAGCTGGCCGATGGGCGGCGAAAGCGGCCGGACCCGGACCGAAGCCGACATGAACCCCTGGCGAGCGGCCCGCGGCGCCGCCGGGCGAATGCCGCCGACAGGCTTCCCGAAGGACAAGCCGTTCGGGTAAGGGCCCGCTCAGTAGGGGGGCGAGCCCGCGTCTCCTTCGCGCTTAAGCTCAGTCGAGCCGGGCGGCGAGCAGCTCCGGGCCGACCGGCGCCGCATAGTCGCCGCAATATTGCTGGTCGCACCAGCTTTGGCACAACTGATACGTGGCCGGCTGGTTCGAGTTGACGACATAGGCCTGGTAGCAGTTGCGGTGGCATTCCACGCACGGGTCATATTCCTGCGACACGGCCGGAACCGGTGCCGTCAGGGCGCCGATAGACGCCAGCATCAGCATCGCGAGACGGCTTAAAGATTTCTTCATGACAGTCTCTCCTCGACGAGGCGGGCGGCAGGGAAGAGTGCCGCGAGGGAAGGCTGGAAGGCGGGTGCCGAACGGTCAACGGCAACAGGTTCCGAAATGGACCAAACACCGAATCGAATTGCCTGCGGCTGTGGTCCGCCCCCCTTATCGGCCCTCGCGCAAGGCCTCGTCCACGTGGCGGCGGGCTATGGCCCGCTGCGCCGCAATCTGCGGTGGAAAGCCGGCCTCCGCCCATTCGCGCTCGATGGCCTGGAGGGTTCGCGCAACGATTGGGCCGGGGGCGAGGCCCATGGCGATGAGCTCTCCACCGCCCAGCCGCAACCGGGGCCTCTGCCACCCGTCAAGCGCCGAGATCGCGCCTGGCTCCCCGCCGCCGAGAAGGATTAAGTCCACCGCCTCTTCGGCGCCCATGGCGTAAGCGAGCACCTCGGGTCGCCGGGGATCGCCCGGCGCGCGGGCGGCGGCGGCCGCAAGCCTCTTCGCCGAGCGGTTCGAGAACCGCAAACGAGCGGCGACCGAAGCCACGGTTTCCCCGTCAGCCGGGAGAAGGGCGGCGAGGCGCCGGAGCGGATGAGGCGCAGCGCCGGCCACGGCTTCGCGCTGGACCAGCCTTGCAAGCCTTTCGACTCCGTCCGGCTCGATCTCGGGAAGCACCGGCTTCAGGATCCCATGTTCGACCATCAGGCGCACCGAGGCGACCGGTTCGGGCAAGGCGAGCAATTTGGTCAGCTCGTCGGCGATCCGCTCGCGCGACAGGGCCATCAGGTCGTTGGCCCGGGCGGCGCAGGCATCGAGCGCCTCCTGGTCCGGCTCTTCGGTTCCGAATCGGGCGAAGAACCGGAAGAAGCGCAATATCCTGAGATGATCCTCGGCGATCCGGGTGAGCGGATCGCCGATGAATCGCACCCGGCGCGCGGCGAGATCGGCCCCGCCGCCGAAATAGTCGAACACCTCCAGGGTCGCCGGATCGGCGAGCAGGGCGTTGATCGTGAAATCGCGACGGGCCGCGTCTTCGCGCCAATCGTCCGTATAGGCGATCGTGGCGTGGCGGCCGTCGGTCGCCACGTCGCGCCTCAAGGTCGTCACTTCGACAGGCTTGCCGGCGACGACGGCGGTGACCGTGCCATGGGCGAGCCCGGTCGGCACCGTCTTGATGCGGGCCTTGCCCAGCCGCTCCATGACCTCGGGCGGAGTCAGCCGGGTGGCGAGGTCGACGTCGCTGACCGGAAGGCCGAGCAGCGTGTCGCGGACGCAGCCGCCGACATATCGCGTGTCCCCTTCCTTGGCGCCCAGCGCCGCCAGCAGGGTCTTCATTCCCTCCCGCCGCTGCCAGGGCGCCCTGGGCAGCTTCATTCGGCCAGCTCCAGACGGCGCGACAGGTTGACGATCATCGCTGCCGTCGCACCCCAGATGCGGCGGCCCTGCCATTCGATCTCGTAATAGCTGCGCTCTCGGCCTTGCCACACAGCGCTACGGACCATTTGGTGCCTGGGGTCGAGCAGGAAATGGAGCGGCGCCTCGAACATGTCCGCAACCTCGCCCGGCTGGGGCTGGAGGGGGAGGCCGGGAGGAACGACTCCCACGATCGGGGTGATTTCGAAGCCCGTCGCCGTCCGATAGACGTCGGCCGCTCCGATCACCTCGACCGAGTGGCGGGGAAGGGCGATCTCCTCCTCCGCCTCGCGCAGAGCGGCGGCGACCGGACCGTCATCCTCCGGGTCGATCCGGCCACCCGGGAAGCTGATCTGCCCGGGATGCTTGCGCATCGTCTTGGGCCGCTCGGTCAGGATCACGGTCGGGGAGGCATGATCGACCACGGCCACCAGCACCGCTGCCGGAGTGAGATCCCCCGCGGCACCGTCGAGCAAGTCGCCTTCCAGAAAGTCGCCGCCCAGCAGGGTCGGGCGGCGTTGCCGGCCGCGCTCCAGCGCTTTGCGGAGCCGCTCGGCAAGGGTCATGAGCCCATCGGGAAGAAGGCTCCGCCGCTCCACAGGCCGGGCGGATCCCCGCCGGCAAGGGCAAGCTCCGCCAGTTCGTAATAGACCGGGCGGGCGACCAGGGCCTCGAGCCCGCCGCGGACCCGGACATAGGGGTGCGGTCCCTCGGGGCCCGCTTCGAAGCGCAAGGGATGGTCGGGGCCGGCGACGACGAGATCGCCCGTGTTGAGCCGGAAGGCGAGCGACGCCGACCTGCCTTCGCCTTCGGCCTTGAGCTCCACGGCGACGAACGGCGCGTCCTCGACCTCGATATCGAGCTTCTCCACCGGAGTGACGAGGACGAAGCGCCCGTCGGGCTCCCGCCTCAATATCGTCGAGAACAGGCGCACCATGGCCTGCCGGCCGATCGGGCTGCCCTGATGATGCCAGGTGCCGTCCCGGGCGATTCGCATCTCGCTGTCCCCGCAATGGGACGGGTTCCACTTGTCGACCGGAGGAAGCTTCTTCTCCTCCGCCAGCCGGGCGATTTCGGCGAGGGACAGGCCGGCGAGGTCGTCGGGGGGAGGGGTCATGGGCATGGCGCGACTCTGGCGGGGCGCGGGCCCCGCGGCAAGCCTTGCCGACCCGCCCTTCCGGCCATCTTTGGCATTCCGGCGAAAGCCGGAATCCATGAACGCGGCCGGTCGAAACCTCATGCGGCAGTGTTCATGGATCCCGGGTCAGGCCCGGGACGACGGGCGTCGAAACAAGTTCAGGGTGACGAAGAGCGTCGGTTTATCCTATCCGGCCGCATGGCCAGCGAGTTCGAAGGGGCGCGGACGGCGATCGTCACGGGCGGCGCGAGGCGGATCGGCGCCGCCTTGTGCCGGACCCTGGCCGAGGACGGCTGGCACCTCCTCATCCATTGCCGCCGCTCGATCGAAGAGGCCGAAGCGCTGGCCCGCGAGCTGGGGAACGCGGCGGTCGTGACCGCCGATCTCGCCAGCGCAGATTCGGCCATTCGCATAATGGCGGCTCTGGAAGGACTTCCGGCGGCGCGGCTTCTGGTCAACAACGCGTCGCTGTTCGAGTACGACGGCGCGGACGACTTCACCGTCGACAGCTGGGACTCGCATCTGTCGACCAACTTGCGCGCGCCGGCCCTGCTTTCGCAGGCCTTCGCCGCCCGCGCCGAGGGCGGCGGCCTGATCGTCAACCTGCTCGATTCCAAGCTCGCCTCGCCCAACCCCGATTTCTTCAGCTACACCGTCTCCAAGTTCGGCCTCGCCGGACTCACCGAGCTTTGCGCACGCGCCTGGGCGGGGCGCGGAATCCGGGTCTGCGGAATCGCGCCCTCCGTGACCCTGCTGTCGGGGGCCCAGAGCGAGGATAATTTCGAGTCGGTCCATGCGCTCAACGCTCTGCGGCGGGGGGTCCGGGTCGAGGACGTCGTCGCGGCCCTTCGCTTCATCATTGCCACGCCCACCCTCACCGGGCAGACGCTGACCCTCGACGGCGGTCAGCGTTTCCTCGCTCTGCCCCGCGACGTCCAGTTCCTGGAGCCCGGCAATGAATGAGCAGGTGAAGCTGGACGGACTCGTCCCCGAGCGGCTTGCGCCCCGGAGCCGCAAGATCGTGCTCGACGATTATTGCGTCGCGGCCGACATCGGCTTCCATGAATTCGAGGTCGGAGCGCCCCAACGCTTGCTGGTCACCGTGGAAGTGTGGGTGGACGAGTCGAGCTTTCCCGCGGACGACCAGCCTGCCGGCGCCTGGGATTACGACTTCCTCCGGACCGAGATCGGGACATTGATCGGAGGGCGGCGATTCAACCTGCAGGAAACGGTGGCCCGGGAGATTTACGACCTCGTCGCCGCTCGCCGCGGAGTGACCGGCCTGCGCGTGGCGACCCGCAAGCCGGACATCTATTCCGATTGCGCGGGGGTGGGCGTGGAGCTGACGTCCTACTAAATTCCTCCCCGGCATTCGCCGGGGAGGGGGACCATGCGGAGCATGGTGGAGGGGCCTTCCTGACTTTCGAAGAACCCCTCCACCGCTCTACGCGCGGTCCCCCTCCCCCGGAAATCCGGGGGAGGAATGAGTAGCTCAGCCCCGCACCCTCGACCTCACGCACGGCCCGAGCCTCTCCAGAATCAGCCGGTAATCCGCCTGTATCGCCGCGGCTCCCGCCGAATCGGCCTCGGCGAGGCTCTGCCTCGGAAGCGTCCGCGGAAGGCCGCAGGCCAGGCGATACCAGAGCAAGGTGCCCGGGGCCGGGGGCGCCGCGGCTTCGTCGACGATCTCGCTCAGCGCCACGGCCCATTGGGGAGTCTCGCCGGGCCGGCGAAGCACGGTCAGCGAGACCGGAGTGCCGCCCGCGGTCTGAAGGAATATCTGGGTCTCGCTCTCGCCGCGAATCGCACCGGGCACATGGAAGGCGCGGCCGATTCCGGCGATTCGCGGCGGCGGCGCGGCGGAGCTGGCCTCGCGGATGATCGAGCGGAGCGTCGCGGCGCGTTCGGCCGTGAAGGGGACCTGGGCGTCGGCGGAGGCCAGGCGAAGCTCGGTCGGCTTCCCCGGCACCGGAGCGGCGAGCAGAAGGAACTCGGTCCCCTTGCGCAGCTTCGGAGCCTTGCCCTTCGAATCGCGCGGAAGATCGACCACGTAGCTGAGGCGGGCCGGGAGCGACTGGGGCGAGCGGATCAGCGAGACCAAAGCCGCTTCCACGTAGAAGCGCGCCATCCCGGCCCTCAGGTCCGGGGCGCGCTCGGCCTTCACCGCTTCGGCACGGGCGATCCGGACCTGCGCGGCGATCGGCGCCGCCAGCGCCAGGTCGGCGAGATCGGCATAGGTCAAGGCGGAAGCCGGAAAGGACGGCTGCGGCGCCTGTGATTCGGCTGGAGCAGCCGCGGCCGCAGCGAGCGCCGCAACGAGGGCCAGTCCATAAAAAGTTAGAGCGCCAGCCACCGTTCCGCCTCCGTAAGTTTATGCCCCGTTTCCCATATGCTTAGCAGGATGAACGGCGGATTTCGGCCATTTTAGGCACATGCGCTTTGCATTCACAGGAGGATTGCGTCCTCCCTGGTCACACGATAGAGCAACCGGCTCCACCGGATGATATGTTGATACATCGCATTTCGGATGGAGCCGTTGGGGATCAGCCGCGTTGTGGTGGTGCGCAGGTCCCCGGCAGAGGGACGAAGAGAGGGAGTGTGGCTGTTTAATGGCATATGCTGACAAAGGGATGAGCCGGAGCCGCATGACGGCGATCTTCATCGTCGCCCTGCTCCACGCTCTCCTCGGCTACGCGCTCGTCACCGGCCTTGCCTATAATGTGGTCAAGAAGGTGGCGGCTGATCTTAAGACCTTCAACGTGGAGGAGGAGCCGCCGCCCCCCGAGGAGAAGCCGCCGCCCCCGCCGCCCGACCAGCCGCAGACTCCGCCGCCGGTGGTGACTCCGCCGCCGATCGTTCGGACCAACACGCCGCCTCCGCCGATGGTGACGACCAACATCGCTCCGCCGCCGCAGATGACGTATACGGCTCCGCCGGCGCCCCCGGCTCCCCCGGCTCCGCCGGCTCCGCCGCCGCCGCCTCCGCCTCCGCCCAAGAAGGTGACGCCCGCCCGGGCGAAGGCGAATCTCGCCTCGCTCTTCTCGGACGAGGATTATCCAGCTTCGGCGCTTCGTTCCTCGGAATCGGGGGCGACGGGCTTCCGGCTGGAGGTCGGCGCCAACGGCCGGGTGACCAACTGCACGGTGACTTCGTCCAGCGGATCCGCGGCGCTCGACTCGACGACCTGCCGTCTTTTGAGGTCCCGAGCCCGTTTCTCGCCGGCTACCGACAGCACCGGATCGGCGACGAGCGACTCTTACAGCGGCCGAATAGTCTGGCGTCTCCCGGCCGATTGATCGATCGACCGGCAATAACGACTTCAATTTCTATCTGAGAGGAAAGTAGAGACCATGGCAGCTCCAGCACCCGGCACCCCGCCTGCCGAAAATCCATATGGCCTGATGGCCGCACTCGAGGAAGGCGGCGCGATCGCCTGGGCGACCTTCATCATCCTGGTGATCATGTCGGCCGGCTCCTGGTATGTGCTGTTCGTCAAGCTGTTCGAGCAGCAGAAGATCATCAACCAGGGCAAACGCGCCCGGACGACCTTCTGGCAGTCGGCCAACCTTCGCGAAGGCGCCTCCAAGCTCGAGAAGAACAGCGCCTACCGGCAGATCGTCGACGACGGAATCGTCGCCCTCGAGCAGCATGACAAGCTGACCGATCCGATCGACCAGCACGACTGGATGCTCAACTCGCTGGCGCGCAGCCAGGGCGCGATCACCTCGAAGCTGTCGAGCGGCCTCGCCTTCCTCGCCACCGTCGGCTCGACCGCTCCGTTCGTCGGACTGTTCGGGACCGTGGTCGGCATCTACCGCGCCCTCGTGAAGATCGGCGCGGCGGGCCAGGCCTCGATCGACACGGTCGCCGGCCCGGTCGGAGAGGCTCTGATCATGACCGCGCTCGGTCTCGTCGTCGCGGTCCCGGCGGTGCTCGCCTACAACTGGCTGATCCGCCGCAACAAGGCGATCGTCGAGGAGCTGGCGCGCTTCTCCAACGAGCTTCACGGCTACATGATGTCGGGCGGAGCGGTTCGTCCGGTCATCGCCAACCGTCCCGCGGGCGGCGCCGGTGCGGCCACGGGCGGAGCGAACGCGGCCAAGGGCCCGGGAGCGGCGTCGCCGGGCGGAAGCACCGCCACCGGAAGCGCGATCGGCGCGCCCCATGGCGGACCGAAGAAAGTCTGAAGACGAGGCGACGGCGGGGCCGGAAGGCTTCGCCGTCGCCGGCTCCCGCGGCACCCTTGCTAGATAGGATTACCGACCATGGCCATGAATGTCGGCCAAGAAAATGAAGAAGGCGACGAATCGCCGATGTCCGACATCAACACGACGCCGCTCGTCGACGTCATGCTGGTGCTCCTCATCATCTTCCTCATCACGGTCCCCGTCGTCGTCCAGACGATCCCGATGAAGCTTCCCAAGGTCGACTTCGAGGCGACCCAGACCAAGCCGGAGAACGTCTCTCTTTCCGTGGTCGGCGGCCCGGGCGGCAGCTGCGAGGTCTATTGGGGCCTCACCAAGATGAACAGCGAAGACCTGCTCAAGCGAGCGGTGAAGAAGCTCGAGGACGAGATCAAGCGGGTCGGCGGTGTCGAGAACCTCACCGAAGAGAATATGCCGGAGGCGCATATCCGGGCCGATATCAACACGCCCTACAAATGCGTGGGCGGCGCCATCTACACGATGCAGCGGGCCGGTTTCGCCCGGGTCGGCTTCATCTCCGAACCGCCTCCGCGGGGCGGCGCGCGGATGTAGGCGGCGGCACCGAGCCCAAGTTTTAGGAGTAGAGAATAATGTCAATGGCAGTCGGGGGTTCTGACGACGAACCCATGATGGACATCAATACGACGCCGCTCATCGACGTCATGCTGGTGCTGCTCATCATGTTCATCATCACCATCCCAATCCAGACCCACGCGGTGAAGCTCGACCTTCCGCAGGACCAGCCCAACCAGCAGCCGCCCCCCATCGATCCGGTCAAGAACAAGATCGTGATCTCTCCGCAGGACCAGGTGCTGTGGAACGGTCAGCCGATCGATCTTGCGCGGCTTCGCCAGTATCTCGACGTTACCCAGACGATGAACCCGGTCCCCGAGCTTCACCTCCAGCCCGAGCCCACGGCCCGTTACGAGCTGGTCGACGAAGTCCTCGCGGTCACCAAGCGCGCCCGAGTGGAGAAGATGGGCTTCGTCGGCAATGAGGCCTACGCCGTCTTCTAGGACGCGCCAGGAGCTTTCCTTTCAGGGGCGGCCCTTCGGGGCCGCCTTTTTTTTATTGTCCTCCCCATGGCGAAAGCCGTGGGGAGGGGGACCACCCGAA
>DASVUW010000291.1:0-7276 GCA_036386845.1 Allosphingosinicella sp.
GACGCCTATGCCTGGACCGAGCACGGCTCGGGGAGCACGAGCACGAGCGCGGACGGGCTGAACCGGATCGGGAGCTGGAACGACGGCATCGGCTACGATCCGAAGGGCAATATCGCCGCGATCGGCGTCGCCGGCTACGGCTACAGCTCCGAGAACCTGCTCACTTCCGCGCCCGGCTATACGCTCGCCTACGATCCGCTGAACCGGCTCTACCAGCTCGCCGGCGCGGTGAACCTGCGCAGCGTCCGAGACGGCGCGGAGCTCATCCTCGAATATAATTGGCGGCGGCACAGCCGGGCGGGGATCCGGCGAACTTCATTGACCCGATGGGGCTGGAGAAGGAGGAGACTGACCTCGCGGGCGCCCGGAGGGACGACGCCGGGTACAAGCCGCTCCCGCGACGCCGTTTTTTCGAGCAACTTCTGCAAATTGACCGGCTGGGGCCGGGGCCCTAGGGCTCGTTCAAAACAGGAGAGGGAAAAAGATGCGAATCGCAGTCCTGGCCGCGGCGACGCTTGCGCTCGGCGCGCTCGGTCCGAGTCCGGCGGCGGCCCAGCCCAAGCCCGCGGCGGCCCGCGCCGGCCTCAGCATCGAGACCCGATATTATACGCTCCCCAACGGCCTCAAGGTGGTGCTGTCGCGCGACCCGTCCGTTCCGACGGCGACGGTGGCGGTCTATTACGGGATCGGCTTCCGGATCGAGCCGAGGAACCGGACCGGCTTCGCGCACCTGTTCGAGCATCTGATGTTCCAGGGCTCGGCCAACGCGCCCAAGGGCGTCTTCGACAAGATCATCTACAATAATGGCGGCGTGAACAACGGCTCGACCCGCTTCGACTATACCAATTATTACGAGGTGGTGCCCTCGAACGCGCTGGAGACCGTGCTCTGGGTGGAGGGCGACCGGATGCGCGGGCTCGACCTCACCCCCGCGGCCCTCGCCAACCAGCAGGGAGTCGTCGCCAACGAGGTCAAGGTCAACGTGCTCAACCAGCCCTATGGCGGCTGGCCCTGGCTCGACATCCCCCAGCTCGCCAACACCAACTGGCACAACGCCCATAATTTCTACGGGGACCTGAAGGACCTCGAAGCGGCGACCGCGGCCGACGCGAAGACCTTCTTCGACAGCTTCTACCGGCCCAACAATGCCGTGCTCGTCGTCGCCGGAGACATCGACTATGCCCGCACCCGGGCGATGATCGACCGCTATTTCCGGAACATCCCTAAAGGCCCGAAGGTGGTCCTCCCGGACATTAGCGAGCCGCGGCAGACAGCTGAGAAGTTCAGGGTCAAGCCGGACCCGCTCGCTCCCCGACCCGCCTTCACCGCCGCCTGGCACGTGCCCGAGAGGGGCTCGAAGCAATGGTATGCGATGGGGCTTCTCGACCAGATCCTGGTCCAGGGCCAGGACAGTCGGCTCTACCAGAAGCTGGTCCGCGAGACGGGGATTGCGGGCGGAGTCCAGGGCGGGATCAATATCGGCCTCGGCAACATGTACAATTATCGAGGCCCGATGCTTTGGACGGTGGCCTTCATCCACGATCCCGCCAAGAGCCGCGAGGAGATCACGGCCGCCCTGGACAGCGTCATCGAGGACGTCCGGACCAGGCCGGTCGCGGCTTCCGAGCTCGAGCGGGCCCGGACCAAGATCCGCTCCAACCTCTACAACCTCGCCGATCCCTCGACGCGCTTCGGGCTCGTCGACCTGCTCGCCGTCGGAGCGATGTGGGAGGACGACCCCAATTGGGTAAACCGGCTCGAGGCCGGCTTCAACGCGGTGACTCCGGAGCTGCTTCTGGCGACCGCGAAGGAATATCTGCGCCCGACCAACCGCTCCATCCTCCTCGTCCAGCCGGCGCCCAAGGCCGGCGCCCCAGCCACCGGAGCCTCGAAATGATCCGCCGCGCCCTCCTCGTCCTCGCCGGCGCCGCGGCCTTCGGCCTCGCCGCGGCCCCGATCGCCGCCCAGCCGAAATACGAATATCCGCCGATGCCCGCGGCGGGCACCCCCAAGCCTTTCGCGGTCCCCGCCTCGGAAACCTACCGGCTCTCCAACGGGCTTCAGGTGACCCTCATCCCCTACGGCCAGGTGCCCAAGGCGGCGGTCCAGCTCAGGGTCTTTGCGGGAAGCCTCAACGAGGGCGAGGATGTCGGCCTGGCCGCGCTTGCGGCTCAGATGCTGCGCGAGGGCGCGGGCGGCCGAAGCGGGGCGGACATCGCGGCGGCCGCCGCTGCGATGGGCGGGAACCTCAACGTCGGCGCGGGCGCCCACGAGACCTTCTTCGCCCTCAATGTCCTTTCCGAACATGCCGACGACGCGGTCCGGCTGATCGCCGACGTCGGCCAGCGGCCCGACCTCCCGCAGTCCGAGTTCGAGCGGGTCAGGCAGGCCTATGCGCGCAACGTCGCGGTCTCCAAGTCGCAGCCCCAGTCCGCCGCCGACGCCGCCCTCGCCGCGGCCTATTACGGCCCGAAACATCCCTATGGCCGCCTCTTCCCCACCGACGCCCAGCTCAAGGCCTATACCGCCGACGACGTCCGCCGCTTCTACCGGGCCAATTTCGGAGCGAAGCGCGCCCGGCTGTTCGTCGCCGGCCGCTTCGACAAGGCGGCGGTCAAGGCCGCGATCGAGCAGGCCTTCGGAAGCTGGACGGGCGGGCCGGAGCGGCTCAGCCTGCCGCCGACGCCGCAGCCCGGTCCCAGGGTGATCCTGGTCGACCGGCCCGGCGCCCCGCAATCGACCTTGCGCCTCGCCTTCCCCGGCCCGGCCGCCGGAGCGCCGGAGGATATCGGCTTCAGGGTCACCAACGCCCTTCTCGGAGGCTCCTTCACCTCTCGGATCACCGCCAATATCCGCGAGCAGAAAGGTTATACCTATTCGCCCTATTCGAGCCTGTCGCACAATCCGGGCGAGACCCAGTGGGGCTTCGACGCCGACGTCACCACCGACGTCACCGGAGCGGCGCTGAAGGAGGTGTTCGGCGAGATAAGGCGCCTCCAGACCGAGGCGGTGCCCGAGGAGGAGGCCGCCGGAATGCGGACCTGGATGGCGGGAACCTTCGTCCTCCAGAATGCGAGCCCCGGGGGGCTGATCCAGTCGGTGGCAGAGCGCGATTTCCACGGCCTCCCGGCCGGCTGGCTCACAGACTATGTCCCCAGCCTGCTCCGGGTGTCCGGCGCCGACATGCAGCGCCTCGCCGGCCGCTCGCTTCCGCTGGGCAAGATGACCCTCGTCGTGGTCGGCGACCTCGCCAAGGTCGAGCCCCAATTGAAGGCGCTCCCCGAGCTGAAGGGCGTGACGTTCCAAAGGGTCACGCCTTTCTAATCCTCCCCACGCAAAGCGTGGGGAGGGGGACCAGGCGAAGCCTGGTGGAGGGGTAGTCGGCGAGGCCTCCTCAATTACCCCTCCACCACCCTTCGGGTGGTCCCCCTCCCCATGCGTTCCGCACGGGGAGGATTTCGCTAGTCCATGTGCTTGAGCCCGACCCTCAGATAATCCCACCCCGTCACGAGGGTCAGGGTCGCCGCGGCCCACAGGCTCGCCAGGCCCACCCAATGGACCCAGGCCCATTGCGGCACCGCGCCCCCCAGGATCAGCGCCCCCAGCGCCACCAGCTGCAACGTCGTCTTCCACTTGGCCAGAGCGCTGACCGGGAGCGACACCTGGATCCCGGCCAGGAACTCGCGAAGCCCGGAGACCGCGATCTCGCGAAGCAGGATGATCAGCGCCGGCACGATGTGCAAGCCGTGGATGACCGTCTCGGCGTTCGGCTGGCGGGTCGAGACGAGCATCACGATCACGCCCACGACCATGATCTTGTCGGCGATCGGATCGAGGAACACGCCGAGCCTCGACACCGTCCCCTGGGCGCGCGCGAGATAGCCGTCGAAATAATCGGTGATCCCGACGAGGCAGTAGAGGCCGAAGGTGATGGCGTAATCGTACCAGCTCGGCTTCCACAGCAGGTAGACGAGGATCGGCACCGCGAGGATCCGCGACAAGGTGAGGAGGTTTGGAAGGGTCAGCATCGGTCGGCCGTGTCCCATAGCGGGTCGAGGGGCGGCTGTGAACGGCGGACCGCCCACGGTCGGCCTCCCGTCATCCCGGCGGAGGCCGGGATCCATGAACACGGACCTGTGCGGATATGCTCGGGCGTCGGTGTTCATGGATTCCGGACTTCGCCGGAATGACGGAGCGTCCTTCCCTCGGCGCCATTGAGTTTGACCCGAGCGCCGCAGCGGCTATGACCGCCTGCGCATGTACCGACGCTCCCAACCCGCCCGCCCCTGAGCGCTAGTGCAGGATTCGATCCACCTCCTGTCGAAGCGGCGCTTCCTGCCGCTGTTCGTCACCCAGTTCCTGGGGGCGTTCAACGACAATCTCTACAAGTCGGCGATGGTGATCCTGGTCACCTACGCCATCTATTCCGACCCCACGAAGGAGGCGACGTTCAACGCCGTCGCCGGGGCGCTGTTCATCCTGCCTTTCTTCCTGTTCTCGGCGCTTGCCGGGCAGCTTGCGGACGGGGGCGACAAGGCGAGGATCATCCGCATCGTCAAGACGGCCGAGATCCTTATCATGGTCGGGGGCGCGATCGGGCTTCTCCTGCACAGCATCCCGCTCCTCCTCGCCGGGCTGTTCGCCATGGGGGTTCACTCCAGCTTCTTCGGCCCGATCAAATATGCGATCCTTCCGCAGCACCTGAGAAGCGACGAAGTGCTCGCCGGAACCGGCCTCGTCGAGGCGGGCACCTACATCGCGATCCTGCTCGGAACGATCGTCGGCGGGCTGCTCGGGGCGGACCATGCCCATATCGCCGCCGGAGCGGTTCTGATCGTGGCGGTGGCCGGCTGGTTCGCCGGCCGCCAGGTACCGCCGGCGCCGCCGGAAGCGGACGCTCCGCCGGCCGTGATGGACTGGCACATCATCCGGGCGTCGATCACCCTGGTGAACGCGACGCTCCATATCCCGCGCCTGTTCCTCGCCATCGTGTGCATCAGCTTCTTCTGGATGATGGGCGCGATCCTCGCCGCGCAATTCCCGCCTCTGGTCAAGAACGTGTTCCACGCGAACGAGCAGGTCGCGACCCTCTTCCTCGCCATCTTCTCGGTGGGAGTCGGGCTGGGTTCGGTTCTGATCAACCGGCTCCTCAAGGGCCGCGTGCTCGCCGTCTATTCGCCCGCCGCGGCGATCGCGATGGGCCTGTTCATCTGCCACCTCTACTACAACACGCTGGGCTGGCCGGCGCAGGGCCCCGAGCTTCTCGACCTCAACAGCTTCATCCGGATCGGCCAGGCCGAGTGGGTGATGTTCGACCTGTTCGGGGTCGCCGTCTCGGGCGGCATGTTCGTCGTCCCGCTCTACGCCTTCCTCACCACCACCGTCCCCAAGTCGGAGACGGCCCGGACGGTCGCGGCCAACAACATCGTCAATTCCGGCGGGATGGTCCTCGCGGCGTTGATCCTCACCGGCCTCGTCCAGCTCGGCGTATCGATCGGGGAGACCCTTTTGCTGGTCGCGGTGTCGAGCCTCATCTCCGCGTGGCTCGCCTGGAAGCTCCACAAGGCCTGCGACTGATTTGTCCTCCCCATCGAAGATGGGGAGGGGGACCAGGCGAAGCCTGGTGGAGGGGTAGCTGGCAGAAGTGTCGGCGAGCTACCCCCTCCACCACCCCCCCCCCCCGCGAAATGATTAGGTTCGGACTGCCCCCGGGCAGTCCGGAGCCGTGCCGGGGGCATGGCGGCCTGATCATCGGAGAGGATTTTAAGCCAGAAACGTGGAGAAGAAGACCAGTCCGCCGGCGAAGGTCAGGAGGAAGAGTCTGACGTCTTCGGAGGCGGGGATCAGTCGGTCCATGACCCGGGGTTAATGCGCTCTTCACCATGCCGGCAAGGGGCCCGATCCGCCCCCCTGGGCCTTGTCCCGCCGCGGCACAGGAGCGGAGGCGATCCTTTCCCTCCTGCCTCCCCATGGCGAAGCCATGGGGAGGGGGACCATGCGAAGCATGGTGGAGGGGTCATCTTTCGCAGGAAGCAGAGGATCGAGCGCTCGACGGCGAAAGCATCGCCAAGCCACCCCTCCACCACCTTCGGTGGTCCCCCTCCCCATCTTCGATGGGGAGGCAAGAGGCTTACCGCGCCGTCCTGAAGAACAGATGCCCTCCGATCACCCGTATCGGCGCAAGGCCCGACGACCAGCGCGGGGACACCGCGGCGGTGTGGTAGAAGAGCGCCCCGCCAGTCGGATCGGCCGACGCGCCCGAGAGTATCTCCGACGCCAGCCGCTTCGCCTCGAGCCACATGCGATGATCCTCGCTGTCCGGGCGCAGCCTGTCGATGTTCATCATCGCCGGATAATTGGGATCGTTCTTGTTCCAGGCGCTGAACTGCCAGGCCGCGCTCACCGTCTCGGTGGCGTACTTGCCGTGGGTGTTCGCGCGGCGGCGATTGTCGATGACATGCCCGACCGCCCGCATCGCCTCCCCGCCGCCGCTGCGGGCCTCGCCCCACATGGTGAGCGCCATCCAGTGCGCGTCGACGACGTCGACCTCCTCGGCGGGGACGATCTCGGCGACCGGCGCCGGGGCCAGCGCCTCGGCCTCGACGCGTGGACGATCGGCATTCGCCTGCAGCGGCCGGGTCCACTCGCCCCAGCTGGCGCGTTCCTGCTTGACTTGTGCAACGGCCACGGCGGGCCCATCGCCCTGAGCCCGGGCGGCCGCGATCGCAACAATGACAGCGGCAATCCCCGCCCCCGCAGCCCATTTCATAAGGATTATAATAGCTTGATTCAGTGAGATTGGCTAGGCGGTTGAATCGGGTAGCTGGCCAGAGCCCTCGCCACTCGTCCGCGATAGGCGGCGAAACGAATATCGCCTCGCCTCCAACGCGCTGGCGCCGACCTATTTCACCGACCAGCTCCTCCTCCCGATGGCGTTGGCCGGCGGCGGCAGCTTCATCACGGTGAAGCCGTGGAAACACAGCCGAATCGGCGCGGAGCTGATGCGAGGTTGCCCGATGTGCGGATCGTCTTCGAGAAAGGAGGATAGGTGCCACCTGACGGTTAAGCCCCAGCCGTCATCCGGCGAAAGCCGGAATCCATGAATACGGCTGCGCGCTTGAACACTGCGAGTATACATTTGCGATAGGAAGCCCCGGCGCGCGAGGCAGCGGGAAATGTATACTGTCACTGTTTGACACGCGCGCGACACACCGGAAAATATACTCTCTCGCCTTTCCCGGCAGCGCGACTCCCCCCCCCCCCCGCCGCGGGGGGG
>DASVUW010000292.1:0-1694 GCA_036386845.1 Allosphingosinicella sp.
CCGGCGGCGCGGACCCAGGCGAGGTGCAGGTAATCCTCCCCATCGCAGATGGGGAGGGGGACCCCGCGTAGCGGGGTGGAGGGGTAGGGGCGTAGGCCTTCGCAGTATCGCGCTCGATGCTCTGACGCCGGCTCCAATTACCCCTCCACCATGCTTCGCATGGTCCCCCTCCCCATCCGTTTCACGGCTGGGGAGGACTGGAACGCTTCTCGATCTCCTCGGCGCGCGCGTCGTAGTCGACCGCCATCTGGTTGAGGGTCGCGACCACGTCTGGGGTTGCGACTCCTCGGGCAAGTCGTCGGCAGCGGCGGGCCTGCTCCCTGAGGAAGGCGGCGTCATCGCTCATGCGGCGTTAGCGAAAAAAGCGTTGCGGGCGTTCCGTTGCAATCGCCGGAAGGTTCTCCACGACGGACCTTACGCAACCGATACGGTTCGCCTCCGCTCTCGCTCGCCGCGGCGAGCCCCAGGACGCGACGCCTCGCTTGGACACGATTGAAACACTTCTCGCGCTCACGCGACATCGGCCGGCAATGCGGCTGACGCAATTGCCGTCCAGCCGCGGGCCGTCCGGCGCGTGGCTTTCGCTTGAATCACGGAAATCAGAAACGACAGGGATGAGATCATGACGATGAAGATGCTCTGGGCAGGCGCGGGAATCGTCGCGCTCGCGGCGGGTGGAACCGCGATGAGCCAGGCGCGGGGCGGCGGCAGCACGACGGTCTACTGGATGAGCGCCGATACGTCGTCGGGGCTTGCCGCCATGGCGGGCGGCCGTTCCTCTCATGTCCGCACGCTGACCCTGCAGCTCGGCAGCCCGCGCCGTCCGGCCGCGGCGCCCGAGGCCGAGCATCTCCCGCCGGCGGGCCTTCAGGCCGGCCCGAGCCTGCCGCTGGTCACGCCCCGGGCGGCACCGCGAACTCAGACCCCCGCCACGCCCTGGAGCCAGATGGAGCGCCCGAAGGGGCGGATGCTAATCTACTGGGGATGCGGCGACCGCGCGCGTCCGGGGCAACCTGCGGTGATCGACTTCGCTTCGATGGCGGCCGGCAAGATGCCTCCCGCCTTTGCGAACATGGCGCTGAAGCCGATGACTCCGCCGTCGGCCGCGACCTCGACGACTTATGGGGAATGGCCGAATGAGCGGTCTCAGACCCGGGTCCCGGCCGGCGGATCGCTGCTCGGCGAGCATGTCGTCCGGGGCAATTATTCGCCGGAGATCCGGTTCGCGCTGGGCGCGGGCCAGGATTTCCTCGCGCCGGTCACTCTGACCTCCAACAGCGCCGGCGCCTCCGGCTCGATCCCGCTGGTCTGGCGGCCGGTGCCCGGAGCGCGCGCCTGGTTCGGCTCGATCATGGGCGCGGCCGAGAATGGCGACTTCGTCATCTGGACCTCGTCCGAGACCCAGGCGGCGATGATGGCGTTCGACTATTTCGCCGACTCGGACATCCCCCGGCTCGTGCAGAGCCGGGTGCTGATGCCCGCGACGGCGGACCGCTGCACGGTCCCGGCCGAGGTGGCGCGGGCTGCGCCGCAGTCGATGCTGAGCCTGATCGCGTTCGGCGGCGAGGCCAATTTCTCGCAGCCCAGGCCCGCCGGAGCGGCCGGGGCCTGGCGGCCGGAATGGACCGTGAAGCTGAGGACCAAGTCCACGCCTATGGGAATGCTGGGGATGGACATGCCCGGCATGGACGATG
>DASVUW010000293.1:0-7337 GCA_036386845.1 Allosphingosinicella sp.
GCGACGGTGACCCTCGTCGACGAGGAGGACCGGGAGCGCGTCCTGACCCTCGTCGGCGAGGACGAGACGGATGCATCGGCGGGGCGGATCGCCTGGACCTCGCCGATCGGCCGGGCGATCCGCGGGGCGGCCGTGGGGGACCTGCGCCGGGTCACCGTCCCGCGCGGGGAGCGGGAGCTCGAGATCGTGGCGATCGACTATCCGGAATAGTCCCGTCATTGCGAGCGAAGCGAAGCACTTCAGTGCAGTCTCGGAGCCCCGCTGGATTGCTTCGTCGCTGCGCTCCTCGCAATGACGGGGGCTATCCGCCGAAAGCCTCCCGCGCCAGCCTCTCCACCTCGGGATCCGCTTCGGGCGGCTTCGGCGGGCACGCGGCTTCCAGCGCGTCCGCCACCGCGGTGAGCGCCGCGATTCGGGCGGCTTTCTTGTTGTTTCCGTCGATCACGGTCCAGGGGCCCCACCGCGTGTTCGTGCACTCGAACATCTCGGCCGCGGCGGCGAGATAGTCCTCGCGCCGCCCCCGATTGCGGAAATCCTCGGCGGTCACCTTCCAGCGCTTCCAGGGATGGTCGAGCCGAGCCTTGAGCCGCTCGTCCTGGGTCTCCTGGGTGACGTGGAAGAACAATTTGACGATCGTCGTCCCGTCATAGCTCTGCTGCGCCTCGAACTCGTTGATCTCGTCATAGCCGCGGCGCCACTCGGCTTCGGGCGCGAAACCCTCGACGCGCTCGACCAGGACGCGGCCGTACCAGCTCCGGTCGAAGACCGCGATCTCGCCGGTGCCGGGAAGCTTGTTCCAGAAGCGCCACAGGAAGTGGCGCGCTTTCTCCTCCGCCGTGGGCGCCTTGATCGGCCAGACCTGGAAGGCGCGCGGGTCCCAATCCGAGGTCAGGCGCTGGATCGCCCCGCCCTTGCCGGCCGCGTCCCAGCCTTCGAAGACGATCAGGCTTCGGCGCTTGTGGACGATATGGGCGACGAGGATCCGCCCCAGCCGTTCCTGAAGCGCGGCGAGATCGTCGGAATAATTGCCGCGATAGCGGGCGCCGGATTCGTACTCGGAAAGGTCAATGGTCATTGCGGCTCCTAAAATCCTCCCCGAGATTTCTCGGGGAGGGGGACCATGCGAAGCATGGTGGAGGGGTTCTTCGGAGTCAGCAAGGCCCCTCCACCCCGCTTCGCGCGGTCCCCCTCCCCTGCAAATGCAGGGGGGGAATTTATTCCGGCGCCACCGCTTTCGCCGGATCCTTCTTCGCAGCGCCCGCCGGCTCGACCAGGCGAATGTTGAGCTCCCTCAGCTGCTTCGCGCTCACCACGCCGGGCGCGCCCATCATCAGGTCCTCGGCGCGCTGGTTCATCGGGAAGAGGACGACCTCGCGGATGTTGGGCTCGCCGGCGAGGAGCATGACGATTCGGTCGATTCCGGGCGCCGAGCCGCCGTGGGGCGGGGCCCCGAACTTGAAGGCGTTGATCATCCCGGAGAAATCGCGGTCGACATCTTCCTTCGAATAGCCGGCGATCTCGAACGCCTTGTACATGATGTCGGGCCGGTGGTTTCGGATCGCGCCGGAGCTCAGCTCGACGCCGTTGCAGACGATGTCGTACTGGAAGGCGAGGATGTCGAGCGGGTCCCTGGTCTCCAGCGCCTCAAGCTCCCCCTGCGGCATTGAGAAGGGATTGTGGGAGAAGTCGACCTTCTTCGCTTCCTCGTCATATTCGAACATCGGAAAATCGACGATCCAGCAGAAGCGGAACTCGTCCTCGCCGATGAGGCCGAGCTGCTCCGCGACCCGGGTCCGGGCGAGGCCGGCGAGCTTCGCGGCCTGGGCTTCCTTGCCGGCGGCGAAGAAGATCCCGTCGTCGGGGCCGATCCCGAGCTCGGCAATCAGCTTTCGCATTCCTTCATCGCCATGGTTCTTCGCGATGGGACCGCCGAGCTCGCCGCCCTTCTGGGTGACGTAGCCGAGGCCCGCATGGCCTTCGGAGCGCGCCCAGTCGTTCATGTCATCGAAGAATTTGCGGCTGAGGCCGGCCGTACCCGGTGCCGGGATGGCTCGGACGGTTCCGCCGCCCTCGACGATCCGGGCGAACAGGCCGAAGCCGGAGCCCTGGAAGTGGCTCGACACGTCCGAGATCAGGATCGGGTTGCGCAGGTCCGGCTTGTCGGAGCCGTATTTGAGCATCGCTTCCTTGTAGGGGATGCGCGGGAACTCGCCGGCGGGGGTGACTTTCTTGCCGTTCGCGAACTCGTCGAACACCCCAGCGAGGATCGGCTCGAGCGCCTGGAACACGTCCTCCTGCGTGACGTAGCTCATTTCGAAGTCGAGCTGGTAGAATTCGCCCGGCGAGCGGTCGGCGCGCCCATCCTCGTCGCGGAAGCACGGGGCGATCTGGAAGTAGCGGTCGAAGCCGGCGACCATGATCAGCTGCTTGAACATCTGCGGCGCCTGCGGGAGCGCGTAGAACTTGCCCGGGTGGACGCGGCTCGGAACGAGATAGTCGCGGGCGCCCTCGGGGCTCGACGCGGTGAGGATCGGGGTCTGGAATTCGGTGAAGCCCGCGTCGACCATCCGGCGGCGAATGGACGATATGACCTTCGAGCGAAGGACGATATTGCGGTGGAGGCGCTCCCGGCGAAGGTCGAGGAAGCGGTAGCGGAGCCTGATCTCCTCCGGATACTCCGCCTCGCCTGCGACCGGCAGCGGAAGCTCCTCGGCGGAGGACTGGACGACGACCTCCTCGGCCGAGACCTCGATCTCGCCGGTCGGAAGGTTCGGGTTCGCCGCATCGGCGCCTCGGGAGACGACCTCGCCGACGATCGTGACGACCGACTCTGCCCGCAAATGCTCCAGCGCCCTAAGCGGCTCGCTGTTCGCCTTGGCGACGATCTGGGTCAGGCCGTAATGGTCCCTGAGATCCACGAACAGGACCCCGCCATGGTCGCGCTTGCGGTGGATCCAGCCGGAAAGCTTCACCCGCTCCCCGACATGGGAGGCGCGAAGCTCGCCGCAATGATGGGTCCGATAGGCGTGCATGGTCTGGGTCATCCTCCTTCGTCGTCCCGGCGAAAGCCGGGATCCACCTGCTTTTTGGGCGTCGTATCAAGAAAAGGTGGATTCCGGCTTCCGCTGGAATGACGTGTTCCGGGCCCGCGCTTCGCCCCCGTAACCTACCTTTGTCAAGCCGAGAGGCCGCCGCTATGAGCCCTCGCGATGCAGATTCACCCGCTGATTACCGATTCCGATTCGCTGAAGTCCCTGTGCGAGCGCCTGGCCAGGCAGCCGTTCGTCGCGGTCGACACCGAATTCATGCGCGAGAACACCTATTGGCCCGATCTGTGCCTGATCCAGATCGGCGACGTCGACGAGGCCGCGGCCATCGATCCCAAGGCCGACGGGCTCGACATGACTCCCCTGCTCGATCTGCTCGTGAACAACGAGGAGGTGCTCAAGGTCTTCCACGCCGGAAGCCAGGATATCGAGATCATCTACAACATCACCAGCCGGACGCCGCATCCGCTGTTCGATACGCAGATCGCCGCGATGGCGCTCGGGCTGGGCGAGCAGGTCGGCTATTCGAACCTGGTCGAGAGCCTGGTCGGCAAGAGCCTCGACAAGGGCGCGCGATTCACCGACTGGGGCCGGCGCCCGCTCGACCGACGACAGATCGACTATGCGATCGGCGACGTCACCCATCTCGCCGCCCTCTTTCCCAAGATGCTCGAGCGGCTTCGCCGGACCGGACGCGGCGAGTGGCTCGACGAGGAGATGGAGAAGCTCGCCGATCCGGCCAATTACGAGAACGATCCGGCGCTGTCGTGGAAGCGGATCCGGATCTCCAGCCGCAAGCCCGAGGTGCTCGGCCGGCTGAAGGCGCTTGCGGCCTGGCGGGAGCAGGAAGCCCGGGGCAAGAACCTGCCGCGCGGCCGGATCATGAAGGACGAGACGATCGCGGACGTTGCCGCCCATCCGCCGGCAAGCCAGGACGCCCTTGCGCGGGTCCGCGGCCTGTCCCCCGCCTGGGCCGGCAACGAGATCGGCGCTCGGCTGATGGCCGCGCTGGCCGGTGCGGTGCCGATGCCGGCCGACGAGCTTCCCGCAAGGGAGGATCGCGGTCCGGGGCTCGGCAAAGAGGGCGCCCTCGTCGCCGACCTCCTGAAGCTGCTGCTCAAGATCCGGTCGAGGGAGAGCAATGTCGCGGCACGGCTGATCGCCCGGACCGAGGAGCTCGAGCTGCTCGCGGCGGGACGGCGCGACGGGCTGGCGATTCTCGAAGGCTGGCGCTTCGACCAGTTCGGCCGCGACGCTCTCGACCTGGTCGAGGGGCGGCTTGCCTTCGCGGTGCGCGGGGGTAAGCTGGTCATGACCCTGACGGCGGACGGCGAATGAGGATATTGATGATGGCGACGCTTCTGACGGCGGGCTGCGCGACAGCGCCTGCGGCGGAGGCGGAGGCTGGAGCCGGCGGCAAATGCGATGCCGCCAGGGCGCAGAAGCTGATCGGCCGGGCGAAAAGCGCCAAGGTCCGAACCGAGGCCCTTCGGCTGAGCGGCGCGAAGACGATGCGCTGGATATCGCCTGATGCCATGGTGACGATGGATTATCGCGAAGACCGGCTGAATCTGCGGGTCGATGCCTCGGGTAAGATCGTGAAGGTCGACTGCGGCTGATTGTCCTCCCCATCGCTTCGCGATGGGGAGGGGGACCAGGCGAAGCCTGGTGGAGGGGTAATTGGCGTGGAGCTGGCGGGTCCGCACGCGATCCTCTGCTTTCTGCGCCTTCTACCCCTCCACCACCCTTCGGGTGGTCCCCCTCCCCATCCGCTTCGCGGACAGGGAGGACAATTACTCGGCCACCATCTCCGCCTTGCACCCGAGCGCCGACGCAAGCTTCCTTAAACGGCGGTCCACCGTCTCGCCGTAAAGGGCTTCCTCGCCTTTGGACAGGACGAGGCGGATCACGTCCCCGGCCCGTTCGAGCCGGCTCCGCTCGAGGCTCGACGCAAGGCCGCCGCTGAGGCGCTGGCCGAGCCGCATGGCGAGCCCCCAGCGGGCGGCGCAGCCGAGCTCGGCGGAGTTGCACAGTTCCGCGATCCGCCGGTCGGGAAAGTCGCGGCCGCCGCCGAAGTTGGAAAAGAGTGCCTGGGCGACCATGACCCGGCCGCAGACGTCGATCCCGACCCAATTGCCGTGGAGCGCCATCTCGACTCCCCGTTCGGCCCGGAAGTCGGGATGCGCCTGCCAGGCGACGTCGGCGAGCAGGCAGGCGGCGAGCCGAAGCCGCGCATTGCCGGGGGAATCGTTGAAGATCGGTGAGATCCAGCGGTCGAGCAGGTCGCCATGCTCGCCGAAGCGGCTGAGTCCCCGCCCGGCGTCGCGGGCCGCCTCGATCAGCGGGTCCTTGGCCCGCTCCGCCGGCAGGAGCTCGTGATAGAGGAGGCCCTCGCGGATCCCGAAGCTGGAGACGATGAGTTCGCTCGGCTCCAGAGCGTCGACGAGAGCGGAGAGGATGAGCTTCGCATTGGGGAGGGTGGGAATCCGTGACGCGGTCAGCATCGGCATGCTCTTGGGGTCGCTCCGGCTCAGCGAAGCGATCAGCTTCCTCAGCTCGGCCGGACGCTCCGGCGGCATCCTGTAATGGTGGGTGATCGGAAGCGGATAATCGCGCGAGATGATGTCGAGCCGGGCCAGGGCACGCCACGAGCCCCCGACCATGTAGAAGGGCCTGTTCCGGCCGCTTGCGCCGAGACCCGAATTCTTCAGCGCCGCCGCCAGGCTCCGGCGAAGCTTCTTCTCGGCCAAGGCATCGGGTTCGCCAAGCCGAAGTACGCCGAAAGGCAGTGAGATGCTCGAATGGACCGCGCCTGCGCTGACGTCGGCCAGTTCGAGGCTCCCGCCTCCCAGGTCGCCGACGAGACCGTCGGCATCTGGAAAGCCGGAGAGGACGCCTTCCCCCGCGAGCCGCCCTTCCTTCTCTCCGGAGATCACCTTGGGCTCGAACCCGAGCGCCCGGACTTCGTCGAGGAAGGCGTCGCCGTTGCTGGCGTCGCGGACGGCCGCCGTGGCGAGGACCCTGACGTCGCGGACCTCCATCTGGCCGACGAGAAGTCGGAAGCGGCGCAGGGCGGCGAGCGCCCGGGTCATCGGCCCCTCTCCCAGCCGGCCGGTCTCGCCGAGACCGCCGCCGAGGCCGGCAAGCACTTTCTCGTTGAAGATGATTGAGGGAGCCCGCGGCGCTCCGGAATAAACGACCAGGCGCACCGAGTTGGAGCCGATGTCGACGATCGCCATCGGCTCGGCGGGAAGCAACGCCCCTCCCCTCACGGCGTGCGTCGAAGGCGAAGCTTCGGAACGGATCCGCTGTCCTTCAGCGCCGCCCCCCGGCCGGAGAGCGAGGGATTGGTCATGAAATAATGATGGAGGTTGAACGAACGGTCGTTCTCGGGCCCCAGCCGCTCATAGCTTCCGTCGGGATGCAGCCGCCAGCTCTGCTCATTGTCGATCAGACTGGCGACCATGACCTGGTCAAGCACCTGGGCGTGAACGGTGACGTTCTCGAGCGGAAGCATATATTCGACCCGCCGGTCGAAGTTGCGCGGCATCCAGTCGGCCGAGCTGATGTAGACCCTGGCCTTTCGATTGGGCAGCTCGTCGCCGTTTCCGAAGCACCAGATCCGGCTGTGCTCCAGGAACCGGCCGACGATCGACTTGACCCGGATATTCTCCGACAGGCCCGGGACTCCCGGCCTCAGGCAGCAGATTCCGCGAACGATGAGCTCGACCTCCACGCCCGCCTGGCTGGCCTCGTAAAGCTTGTCGATGATCGGCGGATCGACCAGCGCGTTCATCTTCGCCCAGATCACGCCCGGGCGCCCGGCGCGGGCATGGCCGATCTCGGTTTCAATGAGGGCGAGAAGCGCGTCGCGCATCTGGTGCGGTGAAGTGGAAAGCAGCTCGAGGTCGCGCGGCTCCACATAGCCGGTGATGTAATTGAACAGCTGGGCGACGTCGCGGCCGACCCGGGTATCGGCGGTGAAGAAGCTGAGATCGGTGTAGATACGGGCGGTGACCGGATGGTAGTTGCCGGTGCCGAGGTGGCAGTAGGTGCGGTAGCCGCGCTCCTCGCGGCGCACGACCATCGACACCTTGGCGTGGGTCTTCCAATCGATGAATCCATAGACGACCTGCACGCCGGCCCGCTCCAACGCCGAGGCCCAAAGGAGATTCTGCTCCTCGTCGAAGCGCGCCTTGAGTTCGACCACGGCAGTAACCGACTTGCCCGCCTCTGCCGCTGCAATCAGTGCCTGGATTACGGCCGACTGTTTGCCGGCGCGGTAGAGCG
>DASVUW010000294.1:0-2251 GCA_036386845.1 Allosphingosinicella sp.
TTCGAGGTTCACGCGAAAATCTGGCGATTCCGACCCCGCTACCCCTCCACCAGGCTTCGCCCGGTCCCCCACCCCATCTGCGACGGGGAGGCAGAATCAAATCGTGTAATTGGTGCCAGGCACCAATTTCCAAGTCTTTGAACAGGCGCCGCTTTTCAAATCCTGAATCGTAATATCAAACCGCGCCCGAGAAGGTGTCGCAGGCCGCGGGGTCGCCGCTCTCCAGCCCGCGCCTAAGCCATTGCTGGCGCTGGGCCGCGCTTCCGTGGGTGAAGGCCTCGGGCACCACCCGGCCCTGGCTCTGCCGCTGGAGCGTGTCGTCGCCGATCGCCTGGGCGGCGCGAAGGCCTTCCTCGACGTCGCCCGGCTCCATCACCGATCCCTGGGCGTCGCGGGCGTTGGCCGCATAGATTCCGGCATAGCAATCGGCCTGAAGCTCGACCCGGACCTGGATCGCATTGCCCTCTCGGCTCGACGCCCGGCGCTGCTGGGCCGAAGCCCGCTCGAGCACTCCGGTCAGGTTCTGGATGTGATGGCCGACCTCGTGGGCGATCACATAGGCCTGGGCGAAATCGCCCGCCGCCCCGAATTTCGTCTGGAGCTCGTCGAAGAAGCTCGTGTCGATATAGATCTTGTTGTCGCTCGGGCAGTAGAAGGGACCCATCGCCGACTGGGCCGCGCCGCAGCCCGAAGTGCCGCCGCCGCTGTAGAAGGAAAGCGGCGCGGGCTGATAGGTCTGCCCCTTGGCGGCGAAGAGCTGCTTCCAGGTATCTTCCGTGCTTGCCAGCACCTGGCAGGCGAAGCGCTTGGCCGGCTCGCTGGCGCAGGCCTGGGCGGCGTCGTTCGTCGCCCCGGCCCCCTGCTGATGGGGAGTGACGGACGTCCCGGCACCACCGAGCCCGAGCCCGCCGCCGCCGCCCAGCGTACTGAGCGCGCAATAGCCGAGCAGGAGGATCAGCACCCCGCCTATGCCGAACCGGCTGAGCACCATCGGCAGGATCATCATGAGGCATCCGCCCCCGCCGCCACCGCCGCCGCCGCCGAAGCCGAAGCCGCCGCCGCCGCCCCGCCCCTGGTCCGAGACGTTGTCGCTGGTCCGATAGCCGCCAAGACGCATTTGCCGCTCTCCCGTGATTCGGACCGTCAATGCTCCGAGGGATCGCAGGTTGCAAATGACGCCCGCCGGCGACCTCGGAGATCGCAACGCCGCGAAGCCGAGAGTGACCGAAGCCAGGAGGAAGCCAGGAAGAAGCCAGGAAGAAGCCAGGAAGAGAGGAAAATCGAGGACTCAAGGGACGCAGCGGCCCCTCCTCCCTTATAAGGCAGCTCCCTTATAAGGCAGTGGGTTTTCGAATTTGACTTTCACGCCTCGCCACCGTCCTGCCGACGAAACGGGATTGCTTCGAAGCGGCGCTCCTCGCAATGACGCAGCGTTTCCCCCATCCCAAGGACCCGCTTATGTTCCTCGAAGGCAAGACGGCCCTCGTCACCGGCTCCACCTCCGGGATCGGCCTTGCCGTCGCCCGAAGCCTCGCCGCCGAGGGGGCCCGGGTCACGTTGAACGGCTTCGGCGACCCCGCGGAGATCGGGAAGCTCAGGGAAGAGCTCGGCGCCTCCTACAGCGACGCCGACCTGACGAAGCCCGAGGCGATCGAGGCGATGATGGCGCAAGCGGGCGAGGTCGACATCCTCGTCAACAATGCCGGAATGCAGCACGTCGCCCCGATCGACGAATTCCCGGTCGCCCGATGGGACCTTCTGATCGCCCTGAACCTCAGCGCCGCCTTCCACACCATCCGGCTCGCACTGCCCGCGATGAAGTCGAAGGGCTGGGGCCGGATCATCAACACCGCGTCCGCCCACAGCCTCGTCGCAAGCCCCAACAAGGCGCCCTATGTCGCCTCCAAGCACGCCATTGCGGGCCTCACCAAGGCGGTGGCTCTGGAGACCGCGACGGCGGGCGTCACCGTCAACTGCATCAGCCCCGGCTACGTCTGGACCCCCCTCGTCGAGAACCAGATCCCCGACACGATGAAGGCGCGGGGCCTGACGCGCGAGCAGGTGATGAACGACGTCCTGCTCGCCGCCCAGCCGACCAAGAAGTTCGTGACGGTGGATGAAGTCGCCGCCTTCGCGCTCTTCCTCTGCCGCGACGAAGCCTCGGCCATCACCGGCGCCAATCTCTCGATGGACGGCGGCTGGACGGCCGCCTGAGGCTCGGCCTCAATAATCGCCGAAATAGGTTTTCGAC
>DASVUW010000295.1:0-3807 GCA_036386845.1 Allosphingosinicella sp.
GGAGGGGGACCGCGCGAAGCGCGGTGGAGGGGTTCTTCGGAGTCAGGGAAGGCTCCTCCACCAGGCTTCGCCTGGTCCCCCTCCCCTGCAAATGCAGGGGAGGATTTTACGGTCAGACCCGGCCGGCCATCGCTGCGTCCAGCACCGTTCGAGCCGCTGCGGCGTCGAAGGGCAGCGGGTTTCCGCCCGCGGACGGATCCGCCTCCGCCATGATCGCGATCCGCTCCAGGTGCGCCTCGGACACTCCGAGCTCGCCGAGCCGGTGCGGAATGCCGAGGGTCCGCCGAAGCTCGACGATCCAGGCGAGGAAGCCTTCGAACGAGGCGTCCTCCAGGCCGATATAGCCGGCGAGCCTCGTCAAGCGCTCCTCGATCCCCGGGCGGTTGAAGGCCAAGATGTAGGGCATCAGGACCGCGTTGGTCAGGCCGTGATGGGTTTCCAGCAGCGCTCCGATCGGATGCGACAGAGCGTGCATCCCGCCCAGCCCCTTCTGGAAGGCGGTCGCCCCCATCGAGGCGGCGACGAGCATATGGCCGCGGGCCTCGATGTCGCTTCCGTCCTCGACGGCGCGCGGAAGCCATTGGCGGATCTGCTTCATGCCCTCCGCGGCGATCCCATCCGCCATCGGGTGGAAGCCGGGCGCGCAATAGGCCTCCAGGCAATGCGACAGCGCGTCCATGCCGGTGGCCGCGGTGACGTGCGGGGGAAGGCCGAGGGTGAGCTCGGGATCGAGTATCACGATCCCGGGAAGCATCTTGGGATGGAAGATGATCTTCTTCACGCCTGCATCCCGATCGAGGATCACTCCCGCCCGGCCGACCTCCGAGCCGGTTCCGGCCGTGGTGGGCACGGCGACGACGGGCGCGATTCCGGCCGGGACGGCGCGCGACCACCAATCCTCCTTGTCCTCGAAATCCCAGATCGGCCGCGACTGGCCCGACATGAAGGCGATCACCTTGCCGGCATCGAGCGCGCTCCCGCCCCCGAAGGCGACGACTCCGTCATGGTCGCCCTCCCGATAGGCCGCGAGACCGGCTTCCACGTCCGAGCCGACGGGGTTGGGATGGATCGCCGAGAAGAGCCCGGCGCCCGAGGCGGCGACGGCGTCCGCGACCATCGGCAATCGGGCCAGCGCCGGATCGGTGACGAGCAGCGGCCGCTCCATGCCCAGCGCCCGGCACGCGTCGCGGAGCTCCGAGACCCGGCCGGCGCCGAATCGGATCGCGGTCGGGTAGTTCCAGTTGGCGTGGGGCAGGACCATCAGGCGCTCCGCAGGTGGAGTGACTTGGGGCGCGTGACCGAGTCGAAGCCGTAGCGTCCGAGCGACGCCCCCCGGCCGCTGTTCTTGACGCCCGTCCAGGCGAGCAGTGGATCGAGATAGTCGCAGCGATTGGCGTAGACCGTACCGGCCTCGACCTGCGCCGCCAGCCGCTCGGCGGCCTCGAGGTTGCTCGTCCAGATCGAGGCGGTAAGGCCGTAGGCGCTGTCGTTCATCAGCCGAACCGCCTCCTCGTCGCCTCCGACCCGCATGATCCCGGCGACCGGCCCGAACGTCTCCTCGCGCATCACCCCCATGGAATGATCGACGTCGGTCAGCACCTGCGGCATCAGGCAGGCGCCTTCGCCGGTATCGCCCGGGTAGAGCTGCGAGAGGATGTTCGCGGATGCCCCCGAGTCGACCGCCTGCCGGACCTGCGCTCGGACCGAATCGGCGCCCCTCGCGCTCGCCATCGGGCCGAGGCTCGTCTCCGGATCGAGCGGATCGCCGAGGCGATATCGCGACGCGGCTTCGACGAACCCGTCGAGAAAAGGCTGCCACACCGCCTCGTGCACGTAGATCCGCTCGACTCCACAGCAGGATTGACCGCTGTTGAAGAAGCTTCCGTCTACGAGACCTCCGACGGCGGCGGGAATATCGGCATCTTCCCGCACATAAGCCGGGTCCTTGCCGCCCAGCTCAAGGGTCAGGGTCGTGAAAGAGCCCGCCGCCGCGCGCTCGACCGCCCGCCCTCCTTCGACCGAGCCGGTGAAGGTGCAATGGTCGACGAGGCCCGATCCGAGCAGCTTCGCCGCCTGCTCGTGGCTGAGGAAGAGGTTGGCGAACAGGCCTTCCGGGAGGCCCGCGGTCCGAAACGCCTCTGCGAATCGCTCCCCTGCCAGCGGGGTCTGGGCGGAATGCTTGAGAATGACGGCATTGCCGGCAAGGAGGGCCGGGACGATCGTGTTGGCGGCGGTGAGGAAGGGATAGTTCCACGGGGCGACGACCAGCACCAGTCCGGCCGGCACCCTGGCCACCGAACGTCCGGTTGGACCGAGAAAGGGCGCAAGCGCGGCCGGCGCCTGGTCGACCATCGCGAGCACCCGCTCCGACAAGGAGCGAAGCTCTCCGCCGTAGCGGACCGGGCGGCCCATCTGCCACGCGATTTCGGGGACGATATCGGGGTTGAGCTCCACCATCGCGGCAAGGAAGCGGAGCATGGCCGAGCACCGCTGGTCGATCGGGGTCCGGGCCCATTCGCGCTGCGCCCGTCGGGCCGCCTCCAGCGCACGAGCGATCTCGGCCGAAGTCGCCAGCGGGCGCCGCGCATATTCCGAGCCGTTCACCGGGGAGAGGCAGACCAGCTCACTCATGAATCGTCGTCATTGCGAGGAGCGAAGCGACGAAGCAATCCATCCTGCCTCCGAGGCCGCACTGGATTGCTTCGCTTCGCTCGCAATGGCGGTTGTCCTTCATCTCAGATGATCTCGAAATAGCGCGCGAGCTGCCAGTCGGTTACCGCCTTGCGGGCCTCGCGCTCCTCCCATTCGCGGGTGGCGGCATAATGGTCGACGAAGGCATCCCCGAACAGCTCGCGCGCCGCGTTCGAACCGCGCAGGCGCTGGGCGGCGTCCCACAAGGTCCGGGGAAGCGCCCGCGCGGCCGGCGGTTCCTGCTCGTAGGCATTGCCTTCGACCGGTGCGTCGGGCTCGACGCGGTTGGCGATGCCCCACAGGCCCGAGCCGATCGCGGCGGCGAGCGCGATGTATGGATTTATGTCGGCGGCGGCGATCCGGTATTCGACCCGCTGGCTGCCGGCGGAGCCGCCGATGACCCGCAGGGCGCATGTTCGGTTCTCATGGCCCCACAGGGCAGCGGTGGGCGCCCAGAAGCCGGGGATCAGGCGGGTGAAGGCGTTGACGGTGGGCGCGACCATCGCCAGCAGCTCCGGCATCAGCGCCTGCTGGCCGCCGACGAACCAGCGCATCTCCCGCGACATCGAGAGAGGCTCCTCCTCGACGTAGAAGCGCGACTTGCCGCTTTCGGAATCGACCAGCGACATGTGCAGGTGGCCGGACTGGCCGGGCCATTTGTTAGACCATTTCGCCATGAATGTCGCCATCCAGCCGCGGCGCTGGCAGAGGATCTTGACGATCGTCTTGAACAGGGCGGCCTTGTCCGCCGCCTCGAGCGCGTCGTCGACCCGGATGGCGCCTTCGATGACTCCGGGGCCGGTCTCGGTGTGAAGGCCTTCGAGCTCGATCCGCATGTTATCGCAGACCGACCAGAGCTCGTCGTAGAAATCGGAATGAACGCCGGAGCGCAGCATCGAATAGCCGAAATGGCCCGGAGTGATCGGCTTCAACCCGCGATAGCCCTTCTCGCGCACCGAATGGGGAGTCTCTTCGAAGACGAAGAATTCGAACTCGGCCGCGGCCTTGACCTTGCAGCCGATCGACGCGGCGCGATCGAGCACCCGGCGGAGCACGCCGCGCGGGCAGACGGCCTTGGCCCGACCGGAGAACTCGCCGAGGATGAGCGGCATTCCG
>DASVUW010000296.1:0-1647 GCA_036386845.1 Allosphingosinicella sp.
AGTGGCTAATCTCCCTGGGGTCCCAGCCTTCGCTGGGACGACGGGAACTCGGGCCGGTCAAACCCGCCGGTACCTGAAGTACCACACCTCGTGGCCTTTCCGCCGCGCCTTGGCCTCGTAGCGGGTCTCCGGCCAGCCGCCCGGCCGGGTAAGGAAATCCTTCGCGCCCTCCGCCAGCCATTCGAAGTCGCGGCGGCCGTTCATCACAGTCATCGACCAGCGGCAATAGGTCGGGTCGTCCGTCCCGAGCCTGAACTCTCCGCCCGGCTTGAGCTTGGCGGCGATGAGGTCGAGCGGCCCGGCATTGACCATCCGCCGCTTGGCGTGCCGGGCCTTGGGCCAGGGATCGGGATGGAGCAGATAGACCATCGTCAGGGCGGCGTCCGGCACCCGCTCGAGCACCTCCAGCGCGTCGCCCATGTGCAGGCGGATATTGGCGAGCCGCCCATCGCGGATATGCTGGAGCGCCCCGACGACCCCGTTCAGGAAGGGCTCTGCCCCGATGAAGCCGTGATCGGGCAGAAGGTCGGCCCGATAGGCGAGATGCTCGCCCGAGCCGAAGCCGATCTCGAAATGAAGCGGCCGGGAATCGCCGAACAGGCCCTCGGAGGTCACCGCCCCCTCCTCCGGAACGCTCACCGCCGGAAGCAGCCGCTCGAGCAGCGCCTCCTGCCCGCCGCGAAGCTTGTGGCCGGAGCGGCGGCCGTAGAGCCGGCGGATCGTTGTGGGATCGTTCACGTGGCTGCGCCTAGAGCGTTGAGTGACCGGGTTGATTCGTCATTGCGAGGAGCGAAGCGACGCGGCAATCCAGCTCGGCTCAGGCGACGGACGCCGGACTGGATTGCTTCGCTTCGCTCGCAATGACGAAAGTGAATCGACCTGAAGCGATCAGGCTCTAGTCCGAGCCCGCCCTTCAGCCAAGAGGCCGCCATGAGATACGCCCTCGCCGCCGCCCTCGCCTGCTCCAGCCCCGCCTCGGCAACCGGCGGCTTCCTCTGCTCCCCCGGCCAGGGGAGGGAGCCGGCGATCAGCCTCGTCATCGGTCACGGCATCCCCGGCGGAGTGATCGGAGCCGCGATCAGGGAAGGCGGCCGCTGGCGCTCGACGATGAAGCCCGGGGAAGGCCTCGTCCTCGACCAGTCGTGGATCGACCGCGAGCGGACCTGGGTCGACCTGGTCCACCCGAAGACCGGCGCTGCCGAAGCGCAGCTGCGGGTCCGCAACGAGGGGTTCGGCGGGACCGGGACCCTGATCCGCAAGGGCCGAACCTATCCGGTACGGTGCATGCAGGACTAGCGCCTGTCCCCAAACCCCACTCCCGTCCTTCCGGGAGAGGAGGGGCCCAAGCGAAGCTTGGGAGGTGAGGGTCTGTAAACCGGACTCCGAAAGACCCTCGCCTCCCACCGCTTCGCGGCGGGCCCCTCCTCTCCCGCGAAAAGCGGGAGAGGAGAGAAAGACGCCAATCTCCCCCCTCGACGAACCCCGAGAGCGCCGCCTTCAGCTTCTCCGCAAGGTCGGACCTCTCGCAGGGGGAGAAGTCGCCTTCCGCGGTCCGGCCTAAATGGCTGTGGACGGCGCCGTGCAGCTCATCTTGTAATTCGAATCCTTCCACGCCGCATGCTCGGCCGTCACCTCGACGAGCTCCTG
>DASVUW010000297.1:0-1911 GCA_036386845.1 Allosphingosinicella sp.
TTTCGTCCGGACTCCTCGAGACTCATCTTGAGCCTCTCGTAGGCGCCGTTCACCTGCGCCCGCAGCTCGAAGTCGCGCGCGCCGCGATATCGCGCGATGAGGTCCCGATCGATTGGGATCAGCGCGGCGCGGCCAAGCTCGTAAGGGGCAAGCATGTCCCGGGCATCGGCGACGATCCGCTGGACCCGCTCATTTGGGGAAGCCTCGAATCGCGGGATCAGCATCCGGACCTTGGCCCGCATCGAATCGCGGAGCTTGGCGACTTCGGGATCGAGCAGCCGGCCGTCGGCCAGATGCTCGTTCGGGCGTGAGGTCGGCCATTTCCCTGGACAGCGCCTGATATTCGGCCTCGGCGACGAACTCGTCGAACGCGGGGCCGCGGCCACGATAGTCGCGAAGAAATTCGTCGAGCAACCGCGACCAGCGCCGGCCTGAGGCGGTTCGGCGGTAGGTCTCGAAAACCTCCAGATGCTCCCCGCTTTCGCCGTCACCGACGTGACGGCTTCGCCAAGCCCCGATCAGCCTCCAGCGGGCCCGGGCCGCCTCTATCCGGGAGTCCGGATCGGCCGAGCGGCCGAGGCGGCGAGCAAGGCTCTCGAAGGTGCGGATGCTTTCGTCGCTGTCGGAGGGCTGCGCTTCGGCGATCGCAACGAAGGCATCGGTGGCCTCGCCGGGAAAGCGGGCCTTGAGCGCGGCGAGAATGTGCCGGCGCTCCGGTCGGCGCAGATTCTGCCCGAGGAACAGGTCGTAGAGCTGGGCTCGGCTTTCGCCCCCTTGCGGAAGGCGCGGCTTGTCCTCCCCGTAATCGCAGGGAACCGATTCGATGATCGGATCGGAAATGACGTCCCGAGCCCCCTGAGCTCCGGCCGAAGCGGAGCAGAGGAAGGCGATGGCCGCACAGGAAAGCCGCAGGCTCCGCATCGGCCCGGACTTAGCCGATGGGAGCGCCGCGATCGATCCGATCAGAGCGCCGCCTTCAGCTTGTCCGCCAGGTCCGTCTTCTCCCAGGGGAAGAAGTCGCCTTCCGCGGTCCGGCCGAAATGGCCGTAGGCGGCGGTCTTTCGGTAGATCGGCTTGTTGAGGCCGAGATGGGTCCGGATGGCGCGCGGGGTGAGTCCGCCGAGCTCCGGGATCGCCATGATCGCCTGCTCGATCGCGGCGTCGTCCGAGCCGTTGCCGGTGCCGTGCGTGTCGACGTAGAGCGACAGCGGCGCCGAGACCCCGATCGCATAGGCGAGCTGGATCGTGCAGCGGCGCGCGAGGCCTGCGGCGACGATGTTCTTGGCGAGGTAGCGGGCGATATAGGCCGCCGAGCGGTCGACCTTGGTGGGGTCCTTGCCCGAGAAGGCGCCGCCGCCGTGCGGGGCGGCGCCGCCATAGGTGTCGACGATGATCTTGCGGCCGGTGAGGCCCGCGTCGCCGTCGGGCCCGCCGATCTCGAAGCTTCCGGTCGGGTTGATGTGGTAGACGGTGTCGTCGGACAGGAGGCTCGCGGGAAGAACGCCGGCGACGACCCGGCGGACGTAGCTCTTCAGCTCGGCCTCCTTCTCGCCCTGGTCGTAGCCCTTGCCGTGCTGGGTCGAGACGACGATCGCCGTCGCCGCGGCCGGCTCGCCATTCTCGAAGCGGAGGGTGACCTGGCTCTTGGCGTCGGGCTCGAGGAAGGGCGCTGCGCCCGAATGGCGGTCGGCGGCCATGCGCTCGAGGATCTTGTGGCTGTAATAGAGGGTGGCCGGCATCAGGTCCGGGGTCTCGTCGCAGGCGAAGCCGAACATGATTCCCTGGTCGCCCGCGCCCTCGTCCTTGTTGCCCGAGGCGTCGACGCCCTGCGCGATATGCGCCGACTGCGGGTGGAGGTTGTTCGAGAAGTCGAGGGTCTCCCAATGGAAGCCGTCCTGCTCGTAGCCGATC
>DASVUW010000298.1:0-11808 GCA_036386845.1 Allosphingosinicella sp.
CTCCCCTGCAAATGCAGGGGAGGATTCAGGAAGGCTCCCGTCTGCGCGAAATCAGAAGCAAGCTTCCGCCTCGGCTACTCCCCGGGCGCGTGGCTTCGCGCCCCACATGGTGATTAGCGAGCCCGTCCTCGTCGCCCTGATCTCCCAGGCGGCCGAGGCGGGGGTGTCGCCGTTCTGGACGTCGACGATCTCCTGCGTGCTGCCCGGATCGACGGACGCACCGGCGACCCGATGCAATATGCACCGGCCTACGGCGTCCGGCGAATGGGCGCTCGTGTAGGTCCTGAGCGGGGCACGGCTCCTCACATCGGCCGTATCGGTCACATCCGCCCTATCGGCGGCACAGGCGCCGAGGGCCGACGACAAGGCTATCAGGACGGCCAATCTCATTTTTCGAACCCCTCGCGTCGTCGGATAAGCAGCAGGAAGATGACGCCATCCGATTCGGCGGCGCCGGCGGCCGCTTGGCGGGCCGGAAAATCCATAGTGTCACCGTGTCGGCCCCACGGCCAGCCCTGACGGGTCTACTCCAAAATACGGAGCTGTTCGAAAAGGCCCGGGCCGTGCCTCGGATCCGGAGGCTGTAGAGCGGGGGCGGCGAACGTGCCTCGGACGCCCGGTTGTTTTCACGTCCGACCCGCCCATATCGGCTTCGGCGCGAAAGGAGAAAACGGGCGGTGCCGAGGCCGGTGCAGGAGCGGATCGTCAGGGGGCCGTTCGGGGCTCTTCTGATCCTGTTGAGCCTGCTCGTCGGGTCGGGCAGCGCCGTCGCCGCGGGCGGCGACCTCCGCCAGTCGGCTCGGCTGAGCCCAAGCCGCCAGCCGGCGTCGGTCGCGCTTCTTCCGGCCGGGGCCCGAAATTCAATCGAGGACGAGGCTTCGGCCGCGGGCGGGGATCCGGCGGCTTCGCCCTTCGAGCCGCGTGCCGTCACCGAGCGGCTCCGGGCAAGGCCCGCGGCCGGCGCTCCAGCCGGCCACCAGGTCGAGCGTCCCAAAACCGCCGGCCTTTCCCACCGGGCGCGCGCGCCTCCAGCAGCCTGACCGCCGGGATTCCGGCCGATCAGATTCGAAAACCGCCCTTCGCGGGCGGACCCTTTCTGCTGGAGAAAATCCATGTCTTCTTCCACCTATCGCCTCACTCAGACCCACCGCCGCCTCGACGACGCCATTTCGAGGGAGATGCGGCGCCGCCTGCCCGACAGCCTCAAGCTGCTCCGACTCAAGAAGCTTCGGCTCCTGGTCAAGGACCGGCTCGCGAAGCTGATGCGAAGGGCCCTGGCGGCCTGACGAACGAAGGGCCGGCGTCCGTCGGGACTCCGGCCCTCCTGTCCACGGATTCGACGGGTCCGTGAGCCCTAGTCCTCGTCGCCGTAGCGGCTGCGGTAGAAGATCGCTCCGGCCGCGACGGCGATCCCCGCCGCCGCCGCGCCAAGGCCGAGATTGCGCCAGCTGAACAGGCTCTGCTCGCCGAGCGGGTTGCCGTCGGCTTCCTCCTCCAGGAGGGCGGCATTGTCGGCATTGGCGGACAGGCGAACCCGGTCGCCCTCGACCGCGGCGACGAGGCCGCCGGAAATGTAATGGTGATGGTGCCTGTGCGAACCGCTGTCCTGCCTGGTGAGCTTGATCCGCCCACCCTCGACCTTGTCGACGGTCCCCAGCCGGACTCCGTCGGCTCCGAAAATCTCCATATGGGGCTGGATCTGGCTGAGATCGGCCATGTCGTTCGTCTCCTGCTGTCGGGTGAGGCTTCGCTGGTGTAACGAGGCGCGCGGGGATTGGATGCACGGGCGTGGCAAGCCGCTCGACGCTTCGCCCCGCCCTTTTCCGCCGGCCCCCGGCGCCGCTCCAGCCGGCCGTAACCCGCCTCTCCCCGCTCGACTTACATCCGATTCGGCTCAGTTTCCCGCCCGTTTCCGGCACTATGAATTGACTCCACCCAGAGTCGACTGGACCATCCCGCCATGGGAGAGACGCCATGGCCGAATTGGAGACGACCCGCTCAGGCAAGCTGAGAATACGCGCGGTCGGCGAGTGCGGAAAGCCGGTCGCCGGGATCAGGGTCGAGCTGATCGCCATCGCACGACCGGACTCCCGGAGCGACGGGAAGCCCCCTTCCGAAATCGTCGCGCTTCGAGCCCTGAGCACCAGCCGCGACGGCTTCGCGATCTTTTCGACAAGCGCTTTGCCGCCCGTCGCCTGCGGCCGCGCGGATCTGGCGATCCGCTTCGGCGACAGGCCCGAGCTGACCTACGTCCTCGACCGCGACTCGTTGTCGGCGGGCAGCCACTATTCCAGCTTCACGATCCCCGAAGGACCCTGGCTGGAGGTCAAGGCGCCCGGCCCCTGGCACGACGACGGGCTCGAGGCCGACGACGTCTGGGCGATACCGGGCCTCTTTCCGGATCTCGGCGACCTGCAGTTCGGCGACGATTATTGCGGGCGGCTGATCCCCAGCGACCTGACCGTCCGGAGCGCCGACCACAGCCGCCTAGTCCGTACCGCCAGGGACGTCGTCACCTGCCTGACCACGCAGGAAGGCGGGTGCCGCAATTGCGGCGGCCTCGTCGAACAGGGCGAAGGCGACGGCGATCGAACCATCAAGCTGCACGGCGGGGAGCTGATCGACTTCCAGATCAAGTGCGCACGGCTCGGCTACACGTTCGGCGACCTGCTCTACAGCCTGCCGCTCGCGCCTTGCGAGTCGGTGACCCTGGCCATCTCCAACTGGGAGCAGAGGCAGAGGGCGCGCGCCGAGCAGGAGAGCGTCAGCGAGGAGAAACGGAGCGCGGCCTATTCCCGCCAGAACGCGTTGTCGGAGACCCTGGACGCGGCCACTTCGGGCAACCACCACCAATGGGGCGCGAAGGCGGGGGTGGTGCTGAAGAAAATCTCGTTCGGGATCAGCGGCGGCGGGTCATACGACCGCACCAGGTTCGCCTCGAAGGCGACCCGCGACTTCGCCGACACGATCCAGCAATCCTCGGAAGCCTGGCGCCGCGACCACCAGGTGGTCGTCATGGAGCAGACCGAGACCGAGGACCACCGAGTTTCCCACCGCACCGTCTGCAACAACAACCACTGCCACGTCCTCAACATCTTCTATCACGAAGTGCTCAACAATTACCGGGTCACGACGAGGATGGTGGGGCACAGGGAGGTCTATTTCGTTCCTTACGAGGTGAAGGGATTTGACCTGCACATGGCGGTATGCGCACGCGCTCTGATATCTCCGCACCTGCTCGATCCGTCGCTTCTGGAATGCTATTCCAGACTTAAAATCCCCTCGGCCATCCCTGCAGCCGAGCCCCCGAAGCCTACTCTCCAAGAGGCCCCCAAAGTCCTTCTCACTCAGTTTCGGGTAGATATCCGGGTTGAAGCCGCTGAACCCGCGCAACCTAATTTGGACCTTCACCTTGCTATACATTCATCCAACGGGCCAGCACAGGATATCCCGGTAGTCAGAAATGACGTCTGGCAAACTGGTCGGTCGTTTTCATATTTGATCCCGACACCGCACATCAATATGAACGACATCGTTGGAGTAGGAATATCAGTTTTAAATATTATCAAAGCATTCCCTCCCAGTTTCAGGATCTCGTATTCCGTCTTCGCGAGAGCGGACATGGCATCTCTCTGGCATTCCTTCGGAGGGAAGACCGAGACCTCTATTTTTGAACATCTGGGGTCGACGATTCAGGTCTGGAAAGCGCCAACGCCAATTCCAGCACTGCCCCCGCCACCGCCGGCTCCGCCCGCGACCGCCCCCGATTGGGAAGTTTTGCAAAAGGACTGCGCCGATCGCCTTCTCGCCCACCTCAATTGCCACAAGCTCTATTACAATTCGCTGCTCTGGCTGCTCGAGGACCCGAACGAGCGCTTCTGCCGGTTCGACCGGATCAAGTGCGGCCCGGGCGGGACCAGCCTGGCCGATCTCGTCATTCCCGAGCCGCTCGGAGTGATGGGCTGCCACGTCGCCTTCGCAAAGGCGGACGGCGACTATGTGCCGCACGACGGCGAGCCGGTCGTCGCGGAGCAATTGCTGACTCTCCCGACTCCGGGAATCTTCGCCGACGCGGCGCTCGGCCAATGCTCGGCTTGCGAAAAGATCGACCGCGACGTCTATTGGGACTGGTCGGATTCGCCCTGCATGTGCAAGCCGGCGGCCGCGCAGCTCAAGAATCCGGCCGAAACGCCGCTGTTCCCGGCCGGGGCCCTCCCCTTCGCGACCCTCCCGACCGCGGTCTGGGCGACCGGGGTCGCCCCACCGGGCGACGGCATCGCCAACAGCCTCGTCGCCACCTTCGGAGCGGCGCTTGCGAGCGCGATCCTTCCGGGCAAGGATTCCGGCAAGAACGTGGACAAGGAGCTGGCGGATCTCCAGACCCTGCTGACCAAGATGCTCGAGGCGGCGAAGGACGCCGGGAAGGGCGCACCGGGCAAGCCGGATGCCCCGAAGCCCGAGGAGCCGAAGCCGGACAAACCGAAATGATCGAGCGAGCCGATCGGGAAAGGCCGGGCCAGAGCCACGATCGCGTGGCGCAGGCGTTCGGCGGCCTCCGGCAGCCCGTGCCGGCGCGGGCTCACTGAAGGCGAAATCGAGCGCGACGACGAGCGGCGCACCGCCGAAGGCGGGAGCGGGAAGCCCGGGCGGCGCGACCGGGGGCCCCGCTCGGCGGCGGGACCCGAAACGACCGGCGCTCGTTGGACGCGGAACAAGGAAACATCGTCATGCGCCTGATTTTCGCTCTGCCGCTGCTGGCCCTCGCCGGATGCGACGTCGACAACGATTCGGCCAACGACTCGGTCCGGCTGGAATATAACGAGCAAAGGATCAGGGACGCGGCCGCGGCCACCGCCCGGACCGCCGCGGAAGTCGGCTCGGGCGTGGGCAACGTCGCCGCCAGCGCCGGCCGCGCGGTCAAGGAGGAGGTCGGCGACATCGACGTCGACGTCGACGTGAACCGTACCCGCTCCGTCAATCCGGCGGCCGGGGATCCCGCCGCCAACGAGGGCGCCGCCCGCTGACCGATCTTTGCAACAGGTTGAAAAAGCGGCCGCGCTGGGCAAGATGGAGCCCTTGAGGGGGCTGGGCCAATGCGCGGACAAGTACTTGGAGTCGACACAAGGACCGGCGACGGAATCGTCACCGGCGAGGACGGCCGCCGCTACAGCTTCAAGCCGCTCGACTGGGCCGCCCGAGGCGAGCCGGCGGTCGGGATGGCGGTCGATTTCGAGACCCATGAGAGCCGGGCGCTGAGCATCTTCCCGGTGCCCGGCGCCTCCCCTCCCCCGGCCGTCGCCTCCAGCCCCGCCGCGCCCGACATCGGCGACCGCAACAAATATATCGCCGCCCTCATCGCCTTCCTGATCGGACCGCTCGGGATCCACCGCTTCTACCTGGGGCGGACCGGCTCCGGCATCGCCATGGTCCTGCTCAGCTGCACGCTCGTCGGGCTGCTCCTCACTATCCCCTGGGCCTTCATCGACATGGTCCGCTACCTCGTCATGGACGAGCGCGAGTTCGCGGAGCGCTACGCTCGGAAGCCGGGCTAGATTAAAGGCGCTGCGCGGCGATCCTCGCAGCACCCTCCGTGCCTTCGTGCCTTTGTGCGAACCAACTGCAGCCGCTCCGCCCCACCCGCGTTCGCGGCCAAGGCCCGGAAGCGCCGCGGGGTCGGGCTCGACCCACCCCAGCCGAGCCTCGCTCGAGAACAGGGCAGGCTTGAGCGTCACTCGCCGCCCGTGTCGCTCAGGAAGAGAGATCGGAGAAGGGCAAGGGCAAGCGTCGGGGCCAAGATCACTGCCGTATACAATATGGGTGCGAATAGGATCCCCAAGTCCACACCCTTTAGATCGCAATCGTGGAATTCCCCGAGGTCCATCGTGAAGGTCCAGCAGACAATGGCGATGAGCGCGACCATTGCAGAGACGATCCAGAGGTGCCCAAACGGTCCATCTCGCGAAACTCTCCAGGCAATCCAAAAAGGGGATAGAGGGAGAAGCCCCAAGACCGCAATGATGACTTGAACCACCGAAGTTGCCTGACCTGCCGCGTAAGCCAATTCCCCGAACGACATCTCCGGAACCCTGCGATGAGGCCGGTGACCGTTCACGGATTCTGCCAGGTTCCCGAAGCACGCCTCGAAATCGACTTGGACAACAAGAGAATGGCCCATCAGAAAAGCTGAGAGGGAAAGTGACAAGAAAAAGAACAAGTCGCCCTGCCTTCTCGCGCTCATTGTTCAGCTCCTGAACTTCTTCGCTGTCACGCCGGCGGATAGACCAAAAGGTCGGCTCCTGAAATGGAGGATGGCAAGGTCCGCTCTCCACCCGATGCGCTAAACGGCCGCAGGTCCAAGTGCCAGCTACGTGCCAGTCACGTGCCAGGTACGTGCCAGGTGCGTGCCAGGTACGTGCCAGGTACGTGCCTGGCACCGAGACGATTCAGGTACGTGCCTGGCACCGAGACGATTCTGGCACCGAGACGATTCCCGCCGCCGGAATGAAGCCGGCCGATGGCCGAGACGATCAGGTCCATCGTCTCATCTCCCGACATCCGCCGCCCGCCGCTTCCCGGCCAGCTTAGCCGAGCATGCCGGTCGCAACGCCTGCCGGACTGCGTGCGCTTGGAATGGGTTCACGCGGAGGCGCGGAGGCGCGGAGGCGCGGAGAAGGTATGGCTCTACCCTCCTCCGAGCCTCGGCTCGATCCAATGGAATGCGGGCTTCGCCGGAAGGTCGGGGCCTCCAATCCCCGCGGAACCTCTGCGTCTCTGCGTCTCCGCGAACAAACCCTCCCTCCGCGCCTCCGCGCGTCCGCGTGAGATCAACCGTGAGGCCGGGGCGGTAGCGGGGCCAAGTCCGGCTCCACCCATCCCAGCCGCGCGTCGCGGGAGAACAAGGTCTTCGGGTCGTAGAAGCACAGAGGCCAGTCTCGGCGCCCTTCCTCCGAGCAGAGCAGCCCGTTGACCTTGTCGACCAGAGGAAGCGCCGGATCGACTCGCCCCAGATACACCCGCACCGCCCGGATGAAGCATTGGGTGATGGTCTCGTGATAGCCTTCGGAGTCGCTGTTGACGCCTCCGACGCTCTCGTTGAATCGGCGGATGAGGTCGGGGAGGTCGCGCTCCGGATATATGTCCGCGCGCTCCACCAGGAGCCAGCAGCAGGCGGCGAGGTGGGCCTCGTGGGTCCATTCCTCGCGGCGCAGCGTGCGGGCGAGGAGGCCTTCGCCGATGTGGCCGATGGAGGCGTCGTCGGGGAAGAGGCGGGGTTCGTATCTGTCGGTCATGATCTCGTCCCCTCTGCCTCCCCTCCCTGCAAGGGAGGGGTCGGGGGTGGGTGCGAGGCGAAGCCTCGCCCTGGGGCAGGAAAGCGGCTCGCCGGCATCGAGCCGGCTCACCGCTACCCACCCCTGCCCCTCCCTTGCAGGGAGGGGAGCGCTACGCAGCCGTGGGAGCGGCTGACACTTGCGCCCGTTGCTGGGCGCGCGGGGCTGCGTCGCGGACGCCCGCGTCGACATGGGCCTCGAACTTGGCGAAATTGTCGATGAAGAGCTTGACCAGCTTCGCCGCGGTCGAATCGTAGTCCGACTTGTCGGTCCAGGTGTCGCGCGGGTTGAGGATCGCGGAGTCGACGCCCGGAACCGAGACCGGGACCTCGAAGCCGAAATTCTCGTCGGTGCGGAACTCGACGTCGTTCAGGGAGCCGTCGAGAGCGGCGTTGAGGAGCGCCCTCGTGGCCTTGATCGGCATTCTGGAGCCGACGCCGTATTTGCCGCCGGTCCAGCCGGTGTTGACCAGCCAGCACGACACCCCGCCCCGGGCGATGCGGGCCTTGAGGAGGTTGCCGTAGACGCTCGGATGGCGCGGCATGAAGGGCGCCCCGAAGCAGGTCGAGAACGTCGCCTCGGGCTCGGTCACGCCAATCTCGGTCCCGGCCACCTTGGCGGTGTAGCCGGAGAGGAAATGGTACATGGCCTGGTCCGGAGTCAGCCGGGCGATGGGAGGAAGCACGCCGAAAGCGTCCGCGGTCAGCATGACGATGTTCTTGGGAACGGGGCCGAGATTGTCGGCGCTGCAATTGGGGATGAACTCGATCGGATAGGCGCCGCGCGTATTCTCGGCATAGCGATTGTCGTCGAGATCGAGCTCGCGGATCTCCTCGTCCATCACGACATTCTCGAGCACCGTCCCGAAGCGCCTGGTCGTCGCGTAGATTTCGGGCTCGGCCTCGGGCGAGAGCCGGATCATCTTGGCGTAGCAGCCGCCCTCGAAGTTGAAGACGGCGGTGTCGGACCAGCCATGCTCGTCGTCGCCGATCAGCGTGCGGCTGGCGTCGGCGCTGAGCGTGGTCTTGCCCGTGCCGGAGAGGCCGAAGAAGACCGCCGTATCGCCGCTCGGGCCGATATTGGCCGAGCAGTGCATCGGCATGACGCCCTCGGCCGGGAGGAGGTAGTTCAGAACGCCGAACACCGACTTCTTCATCTCGCCGGCATAGGCCGTCCCGCCGATCAGGATCATTCGCTCGGTGAGGTTGACGGCGATCACCGTCTCGCCGCGGGTGCCGTGGCGGGCCGGGTCGGCCCGGAAGCTCGGCAGGTCGATGATCGTGAATTCGGGCTCGAAGCCTTCAAGCTCGGCGGACTCCGGGCGAACCAGCAGCGTGCGGATGAAGAGGTTGTGCCAGGCGAGCTCGTTGATCACCCGCACGCGGACCCGGTGCTCGGGCTGCGAGCCGCCGTAGAGGTCGGCGACGAACAGCGTGTCCTTCTGAGCGAGCGCGGCGAGGAAATCGGCCTTGAGGGCGGCGAAATGGTCGGGGGTCATCGACCGGTTGTTTTCCCACCAGAGGGTGGATTCGGTCTCGGCGTCGCGGACTGTGAACTTGTCGAGAGCGGAGCGGCCGGTATGCTTGCCGGTGCGGACGACGAGCGGGCCGTCCTTGGCGAGCTTTCCCTCGCCGCGACGGAGGGCCTCTTCGACCAGCTGCGGAGTCATGAGGTTCCAGTGAAGCTCGGCTCCGGTGCTCAAACCCAGCCCCTTTGCCGGCACGCGATTGGACACGACATTCTCCTTTGAATTGTATGACAAAATAGGCGGCGCGGGGGCCACCCTTCATGTGGGGCCGCGCATATCGGAGCGGGTGGGTTTCGTCAAAGGGGGACGGGGCTATCTCCCTCTCCCGCTTTCCGCGGGAGAGGGGGGACCAAGCCGAAGGCTTGGGAGGTGAGGGTCTTGCTGAGTCAGTGCTACAGACCCTCACCTCCCACCGCTTCGCGGCGGGCCCCTCCTCTCCCGTAAGGACGGGAGAGGGGCTGATGTCGCTTCGCTCGCAATGACGGCTTTACGCCGCTAATAGCCTCGAATGCCGATTACGATCGCCCTGGTCGACGACGACCGCAACATCCTCACGTCGGTGTCGATCGCGCTCCAGGCCGAGGGATTCGCGACCCGGGTCTATTCGGACGGCGAAGCGGCGCTGAAGGCGCTGGTCGACAACCCGCCCGACCTCGCCGTGCTCGACGTCAAGATGCCGAAGATGGACGGGATGGAGCTTCTCCGCCGGCTCCGCGAGAAGCTCGATCTGCCGATCATCTTCCTCACGTCCAAGGACGAGGAGATCGACGAAGCCCTCGGTCTCGCGCTCGGCGCGGACGATTATGTAACCAAGCCTTTCTCGCAGAGGCTCCTGATCGCCAGGATCCGGGCGATATTGCGGCGTGCGGAGCTTCGGGCGGCGCCGCCGAGCGAAAACGAGGCGGAGTCCGAAACCCCGCATATCGTGCGCGGGCGGCTGGCCATGGACCCGGCCCGGCACCGGGTGAGCTGGGACGGGCGCGACGTCACCCTCACCGTCACCGAGTTCATGATCCTCGAGGCGCTGGCGCAGCGCCCGGGCGTGGTCAAATCGCGCAACCAGCTGATGGACGTCGCCTATCAGGACGACATCTATGTCGACGACCGGACCATCGACAGCCACATCAAGCGGCTGAGGCGCAAGTTCCGGGCGGCGGATCCGGAATTCAAGGGCATCGAGACCCTATACGGCGTAGGCTACCGCTTTGCCGAGGAATGACGAGAAGGACCTCGACCTCAAATGGTCGGGACGCTGGATGCTCCTCCACCGCATCCTCGCCGTCAACATCTTCGCACTCGCCGTCCTTGCGGGAAGCATCTTCTACCTGGACAGCTTCCGCGGCCGAATGACGACGGGCGCGGTCACCGGCGCCGAGACCCAGGTCGGGATCATGGCGGATTCGCTCGCGCTCGCCGAGCCCGGCGAGAAGACGGCGCTTCTGCACCGCCTCGGCGTCCGCTCGGGCACCCGCCTTCGGGTCTTCGGACGCGACGGCGCGCTTCGAATGGACAGCTGGAGCGGCGCTCCGCCCACCTACGAGCTTCGCGATCCAGCGACCGAGCCGTGGCGCAAGAGCGCTGCCCGGTTGCTCGACAATCTGTTCGACGCGGTGGCCGGCAAGCCGCCCGCCTCGCCTTTGCCCCTTCCCGAGCCCGACCGGATCGAGGGCTGGAGCGAAGCGGTCGCCGCGCTTAGGACCCCCCGCGCGACGACGATGCTCCGCCGAGCCCCGGAAGGGACCTTGTTCATCTCGGCAGCCTCGAGGATCCCGGCCTCCGACGACGTGCTCCTGCTCACGCGGAACGCGCGCGACATCCGGGCCATCGTCCGGGACGAGCGGCGGACCCTTCTGATCGTCATCTTCGTCACCCTGATCGTCTCGGTCCTGCTCTCGCAATTCCTCGCCCGCACCATCGCCCTTCCGCTTCGACGGCTGGCCCGGGCCGCCCATCTGGTCAGGCTCGGCCGGGCCCGCGAGGTCTCCGTCCCGACCCTCCCCGCCCGCCGCGACGAGATCGGACTCCTCGCGCGCGCGCTGAGCGACATGACCCAGTCGCTTCGCTACCGGATCGACGCCACCGAGGCCTTCGCCGCCGACGTCACCCACGAGCTCAAGAATCCCCTCGCCTCGCTCCGCTCGGCCGTCGACAGCCTGGACAAGATCGAGGACCCGGAGCTTCGCCGCCAGCTGCTCGAGATCGTCCGGAGCGACGTGGTCCGGCTGGACCGGCTGATCGTCGACATTGCGGAAATCTCGCGCCTCGACGCGGAGCTGAGCCGGGCCCGGTTCGAGCCGGTCGATCTCGGGCATTTGCTCGAATCCCTGCTCGGCATTTGGCGCCCGCGTGCGGCCGAGCGCGGGGTCCGAGTCGCCTTCGCCCGGCCGCGGGTCGGAAGCGCGGTCGTGCTCGGCGACGAAGCCCGGCTCGCCCGCGCGATCGACAATATCGTCGACAACGCCATCTCCTTCTCGCCGCCGGGCGGTCTGGTCGAGATCGGAGCGGCGCGGTTCGGAGGCGAGGTCGTGATCGCGGTCGAGGACCAGGGGCCCGGGGTCCCCGAGGAAGCGACGGCCTCGATCTTCCGCCGGTTCCACAGCGTCCGGCCCGAAGCCGACGGCTTCGGCCACCATTCCGGCCTCGGCCTCGCCATCGCCAAGGCGACCGTCGACGGCCATGACGGACGGATCGAGGTCGAAAGCCGCCACGACGGCCGGAGCGGGGCCCGCTTCGTCCTCCATTTCCCGGAAGCGCCCGCCGAATGAGCCTTCCGCCCCACGAGATCGTCCATGCATCCTGCGTCGCGATCGGAGGGCGGGGGGTCCTGCTCGCCGGGCGTTCCGGCTCGGGCAAGTCCGATCTGGCGTTGCGGCTGATCGACCGGGGCGCCCTCCTGGTCAGCGACGACTATACGGAGCTTCGGGGCGTCGGGGATTCCTTGCTCGGCCAGGC
>DASVUW010000299.1:0-19927 GCA_036386845.1 Allosphingosinicella sp.
CGCGATGGGGCTCGCGAAAAAGGCCGAGCTGCTCCCGGCCTTGTTGTACCGCTACGCACGTCCCGAAGAAGGCCCCGCCTTGGACGTGGCGGAGGTGGCGAGCTATTCGCCGCCGGACGACCTCGAGCTGGTCGCGACGGCGCCCTTGCCTGTGGATGTCGACGAGAGCGCTCGGATTTTCGTGTTCCGCGAATATGTGGGCAACATGCACCATCTGGCGCTCCAGCTGGGGCGGACCGACGCGGATGGGATTCCCCTCGTCAGGCTGCACTCCGAATGCCTGACGGGCGATGTCTTCTTCTCGCAGAAGTGCGATTGCGGCGCCCAGCTCGACGACTCCAAGCAGCTCATCGCCCGGGAAGGCGGCTTTCTTGTCTATCTGCGCGAGGAGGGCAGGCGGATCGGCCTGGTGAACAAGATCCGCGCTTATGCCCTTCAGAACCGGGGCCTGGATACGCTCGACGCGAACCGCCACATCGGCTTCGGCGACGACGAGCGCGATTATCTCATCGCCGCCAACATGCTCAAGCAGCTCGGAGTCGCCCGGGTGCGGCTTCTGACCAACAATCCATCCAAGGCCCAGGCCCTGCAGGCGGCCGGAATCGACGTCGTCGAATCCCGGCCGCTTCGGACCGGGCGTACCCGCCATAACGAGGCCTATCTCGCCACGAAGCGGGACCGAAGCGGCCACTCGCTCTGACGCCATGACTATTTTGCCGTCATTCCGGCCTTCGCGGGAGCTTTGCATAACCTTTGCGAAGCACGCGGAGCTTAGCCCCTCCCCTTAAGGGGAGGGGTTGGGGTGGGGAATGTGGGGGAAGAATGTACGCTGACGTCGGTGAGCCGAACAGACAACCCCCACCCCAACCCCTCCCCGGAAGGGGAGGGGCTGACACCCGCGGCTTATGCAATCGTCCCGCCAACGCCGGAATCCATGAACACCGGCGGAGGAAATGCGGTCGCGACCGCGTTCATGGATGCCGGATCAAGTCCGGCATGACGAGCGTCAGCACCTCTTCGTAGCTCCCGGCGACATGGTCGGCGCCGGCTTCGAGCAGCCCGTCGCCGTGGCCGGGGCCGCAATGGAGGCCGGCGCAGAGGCCGACCACCGTCATCCCCGCAGCCCGGGCCGCCCTCACTCCGGTCGGCGTGTCCTCGAGGACCAGCACTTCCGCCGGCCGGACGCCCAGCGCCCGGGCAGCGTGCAGGTAGATGTCGGGATGGGGCTTGCCGCGCTCGACATGCTCGGCGGCGCTGAACAGCCTGTCTCCGAAATGGTGGGCCAGGCCGAACCTCTCGAGCGAGCCTCGAAGCCACTGGGTAGGGCTGGACGAGGCCACCGCCTTTGGAATCGGCGGCAGGGCGTCGAGAAAGGCCTCGACCCCGGCCACCGCCGTCACCTCCTCGAGCCGGAGCTCGAAGGCGTGCTTCGAACGAGACCGGAAGTCGGCCGGAAGGGGCCGCCCGATCTCAGCCTCGATGACCACGCACATGTCCCGCCAGTTGAGCCCGATATAGCGATCCACGGCCTGCTGGAGCGTGGTGGGATGGCCGAGATCCGTCAGCGCTTCGGCGAGGATGGTGTTGGACAGGATCTCGCTGTCGACAATGACTCCATCGAAATCGAAGATGAGCGCGCTGATTCTCAGCTTCGGTCTCCGAACAAGGCGGTGCCGACTCGGACATGGGTGGCGCCGATCGCGACCGCCGTTTCGAAATCGGCCGACATCCCCATGCTTAGTCCACGGAGCCCGTGCCGTCGGGCGAGCTTGGCGAGGAGGGCGAAATAAGGCGCCGGCTCGACGTCGGCCGGAGGAATGCACATCAGGCCCAGTACGGGCAGGCCGGCCTCCCGGCTCGACTCGACCAAGGCGGGCAGGTCCGCGACGGCGCAGCCCCCCTTTTGCGGTTCGTCGCCGATATTGACCTGGAGGAAGCAGTCGGGCCGCCGGCCCGCCTTCGCCATCGCCTCCCCGAGCGCCGCGACCAGCGACGGACGGTCGACCGAATGGATCGAATCGAACAGGGCGACCGCGTCGCCCGCCTTGTTGGACTGGAGTCGGCCGATCAGGTGGAGCCTGAGCCCGGGCGACTCGGACTTCAGCGCGGGCCATTTGTCCTGCGCCTCCTGGACCCGGTTCTCTCCGAAGTCGCGCTGCCCCGCCTCGATCAACGGCCGGATCGAATCAATGCCGTGGGTCTTCGAGACGGCGATGAGGGCGACGTCCTCCGGGGCGCGAGCGGCGAGCCTGGCCGAGCGCCCGATCTTATCCCTCACATCCTGGAGCCGCTGTGCGGGCGATACGCCGGTCATGGCGGCTGCTATAGGAAGCGCCATGCCCCGCCGCCAGCCTCTGCCGCGCCTCTGGCTGATGACCGACGAGCGCCAAAGCGAGGGCCTGTGGGAGGCGCTGGAGCGGCTGCCCAAGGGCTCGGGCGTGGTCTTCCGCCATTACAGCCTTCCAGCGGCCGAGAGGACCAGGCTGTTCGATCGGGTGCGGCGCCTCGCCCGACGCCGGCGGCTGCTGCTGCTCGCGGGATCCGGGCTACGCGGCGACGGGGCGCATGGCGGTCGCGGCGGCGGCTTCAGGAGCGCGTCGGCCCATGATCTTAGGGAGCTGAAGACGGCGGAGCGCAGCGGTGCGAAGCTGGTCTTCCTGTCGCCGGTCTTCCCTACTCGGTCCCATCCCGGCGCCCGTGCGCTCGGGCCGGTGCGGTTCGGGCTGATCGCCCGCCAGGCGCGGGTCCCCGTGATCGCGCTCGGCGGAGTGGACGGGCGAAAGGCGCGGCGGCTCCCGCATATCTACGGCTGGGCGGGGATAGATGCCTGGCTTGCCTCCCCATCGAAGATGGGGAGGGGGACCATGCGAAGCATGGTGGAGGGGTGGCTGCCGTGTCGGTGGTGAGTTTGCGCCCGAACCGCCCTGCCCCGCGCCTTATACCCCTCCACCACACTTCGTGTGGTCCCCCTCCCCACGAGCTGCGCTCACAGGGAGGATAAGGGATCAGAACCTGAAGGCGGTTCCGACGTAGACGGCCTGGCTGTCGCGACGGGGATCCGCGAGCGCCTCGAGCCGGTCGCGCTGGATCTTGTAGCGCACCCCGCCGGTGACATCGAGGTTGCGGGCGATCCGGTACGAGCCGCCGATTCCCACCGTGTAGGTCTCGTCCTCGGCGATGATCCGCGGCGTTTCCGGATCGGCCTTGGCCGCTCCCGCCTCGGCGCGGGCGGTGAAGCGGCTGCTCGAATAGCTGACTCCGACCTCCGCCGCCTTGCGGCCGCCGGGTATCGTGCCGCCCTTGACCGAATCGACATCGCCGGAAAGGGCGAAGCGCTTCCAGCCGACGGAGGCGCCGAGATTGTAGACGGTGGGCGTGATCGCGGTGACGGGGGTGGCCGACTCCGCGGCGGCCCGGCGGAGGGCTCCGGCCGGGGTTGCGGCGCGGGCGCGGATCGCGACCCGGATCGACTGGCTTCGGTTGACCGAAGTCGGGGCGGGCGTGAACCGGAAGCTGTTGGCCTGGACTCCGCGGCGGGCGAGCTCCGCGGCGAGGCGGGGATCGGCGACGGCGGGGGTGAAGGTGCCGGCGCGGAACGTGGCGGTCGGCCTCGCCTTCTTCGCCGGCTGATTGCTTGCGGCGAGGGCGGGCGTCAGCATCAGCGACAGAGCGACGAGCGCCCCGCTTCCTGCTGCACCGATATCACCGAGCTTCCCAATCACTTCACGCGACTCCCGTACCGGAGCGGATGTAGTACGTCCGCGGCGGTCAAACCAGCGAAGCGGAGGGGGCGGGGACGAATCGTTCCGGCATGTTGCATCTTTTCCACAACCCCGCATGAACCTGGTGGCAATACGCTCCAGCCGGCACTTGGCTCCTCACCATCCAGAGACGGCTTGCCGCCTGCGTGGCGCGTTCTATAACGGCGCTCGACCCTGAGTAGTTTCCCGAGGACACAAGCTTCATGCGACGCGCTGCAATTCTGGCTCTGACGATGGTCGGCGCCCTTGGCCTTTCCGCCTGCGAATATGTTCGCGAGGACATCAGCAAGTCGCTGGGGGGCGGCAGCGGCAACCGGGTGCGCGAGGCCGACCTCGCCGCTTCGCAGGTGACCACGATCGGTGTGAATTCATACTTGTGGCGCGCGGCGCTCGAGACGCTCTCCTTCGCGCCCATGGCCCAGGTCGATTCGAACGGCGGAGTGATGGTCACCGACTGGTACAGCAATCCGAGCTCGCCGGGCGAGCGGGTCAAGGTCACGGCGACCATTCTCGACCGAGACCTTCGAGCCGACGCGCTTCGAATCGCCGCTTCGAGGCAGGTCCTGAGCGGCGGCCAGTGGGTCGACGCCCCGGTCGCGGCGGCGACCGTCCAGAAGCTGGAGGAGATCATCCTCACCCGCGCCCGCGATCTCCGCCGGAACGCCATCGCAAGCTAGGGGGCAGCTTTTACATGGCGGCGCGTTTCAACCCGCTCGAGGCCGACGCGCGCTGGCAGAAGGTCTGGGAGGAGCAGGGCACCTTCCACGCTTCCGGCGACGGCGAGCGGCCTCGCGCCTACGTCCTCGAGATGTTCCCTTATCCTTCGGGGCGCATCCATATGGGCCATGTCCGCAACTACACGATGGGCGACGTGCTGGCCCGCTATCGCCGGATGAACGGCTTCGACGTGCTCCATCCGATGGGCTGGGACGCCTTCGGGATGCCGGCCGAAAATGCCGCGATGGAGAAGAAGGTCCACCCGGGGACATGGACCTGGTCGAACATCGATACGATGCGATCGCAGCTCAAGAGGCTCGGCTTCGCGCTCGACTGGAGCCGGGAGATCGCCACCTGCGATCCTTCCTATTACGGCCACGAGCAGGCGCTGTTCCTGGACCTCCATGAGGCCGGGCTGGTCTACCGCAAGCAGAGCGAAGTGAACTGGGATCCGGTCGACATGACCGTCCTCGCCAACGAGCAGGTGATCGACGGCCGCGGCTGGCGATCCGGTGCGCTCGTCGAGCGGCGCAAGCTCAGCCAGTGGTTTTTGAGGATCACCGACTTCGCCGACGAGCTGCTCGACGGCCTCGGCGCTCTCGACCAGTGGCCCGACAAGGTCCGGCTGATGCAGGAGAACTGGATCGGCAAGAGCCAGGGAATGCGGTTCAGGTTCGAGCTAACTTCTCCCCTCCCGGGAAGGGAGGGGCCGGGGGTGGGTACCGCCGAAGGCGGCCGAGACTCCGAGTCGGAAGGCTCGCTTCGCTCGCCACCCACCCCTGACCCCTCCCTTACAGGGAGGGGAATCGACTTCTTCGAGGTCTTCACCACCCGGCCCGACACCATCTTCGGCGCGAGCTTCGCGGCGATCGCGCCCGATCATCCGATCGCCCTGGCGCTGGCGGAAGGCAATGAGGCGCTCGCCGCCTTCATCGCCGAGTGCAAGCAGGGCGGCACCACCGCCGCCGAGCTGGAGACGGCCGAGAAGAAGGGCTTCGACACCGGCGCCCGGGTCATCCACCCGCTCGATCCCGAGTGGACGCTTCCCCTCTACGTCGCCAATTTCGTGCTGATGGACTACGGCACCGGCGCCATTTTCGGCTGCCCGGCTCACGACCAGCGCGACCTCGATTTCGCCCGCAAATACGGCCTTCCGGTGACCCGGGTGGTTTCCCCGTCGCTAGAAGAAGCCGACGAGCCGATCGGCGACGAGGCCTATTCCGGGCCCGGCCGGCTGGTGAATAGCCGGTTCCTCGACGGACTCGCCGCCGAGGACGGCATCCGGGAGGTGATCGCCCAGGCCGAGGCCGAGGGCTGGGGCGAAGGCACCACCGTGTGGCGGCTCCGCGACTGGGGAGTCTCGCGCCAGCGTTACTGGGGAACCCCGATCCCGATCGTCCATTGCGAGGCCTGCGGTCCGGTCGCAGTCCCGCGCGACCAGCTTCCGGTCGTGCTCCCCGAGGATATCGACTTCGAAACTCCGGGAAATCCGCTCGACCGCCATCCGACCTGGAGCAAGGTCGACTGCCCGGACTGCGGCGCGGCGGCGCGGCGCGAGACCGACACGCTCGACACCTTCGTCGATTCCTCCTGGTACTTCATCCGCTTCGCGAGCCAGCCCGCCGACGCACCGTTCGACAAGGCGGAAGCCGAGCGCTGGCTCCCCGTCGATCAATATATCGGCGGAGTCGAGCACGCGATCCTCCACCTCCTCTACGCCCGCTTCTGGACCCGGGCTCTGCAACGGATCGAAAGGCTCGACGTCGAGGAGCCGTTCCGGGGCCTGTTCACCCAGGGCATGGTCACCCACGTCACCTTCCAGGATTCCGACGGCAAATGGCTCACGCCCGACGAAGCGGAAGGCCATTCCGGGCCGGTCACTCGCGGACGGGTCGAGAAGATGTCCAAGTCGAAGCGCAACACGGTCGATCCCGAACCGATCGTCGACCAGTACGGCGCCGACGCGGTTCGCTGGTTCATGCTCTCCGACAGCCCGCCCGAGCGGGACCTCGAATGGAGCGAGGCCGGGATCCAGGGCAGCTGGCGCTTCGTCCAGCGCCTCTGGCGCCTCGCCGCCGAGGAAGCCGGACGCGGCTCGTCGACCTGGCTGGGGGACGGGGACGATCCGGCGCTCGATCGTAAGGTCCACCGGACCATCGCCGCCGTCGGGGCGAACATCGAGTCGCTGGCCTTCAACAAGGCGGTGGCCAATCTCTACGAGCTGACCAACGCTCTGGAAAAGGCGCCCGCCTCGCCGTCTCGAAGCGAAGCGGTGGAGACCTTAATCCGCCTCGCCGCGCCGATGGTGCCCCACCTGGCCGAGGAGGCCTGGGCGGCCATGGGACGGGAGGGGCTCATCGCCCAGGCCGAATGGCCGGTCCCGGACCCCGCCTTGCTCGTCGAGGAGGAGGTGACCATCGCCGTCCAGGTCAACGGCAAGCTTCGCGACACGCTCACCGCGCCCAAGGGTACCGCGAGGGAAAGGCTGGAGGAGATGGCCCTCGCTTCGGAGAAGGTGGTCCGGATCCTCGAGGGCAAAGCGCCGCGAAAGGTGATCGTCGTCCCCGACCGGCTGGTGAACCTCGTCGCATGAAGATCCTGCTTCCCCTGACCCTGCTCCTCGCCGGCTGCGGGCTTCAGCCCCTCTATGGCGGCGGCGCCTCGGGCCCCGTGGCTCAGACCCTGCGCACCGTGACGGTGGCGCCGATCGAAGGGCGCGCCGGCTGGCTGGTTCGAACGGCGCTCGAGGACCGGCTGGGCGTTCCCCAGGCCGGAGCGGCGGCCTACCGCCTCGAAGTGCTTCTCGACGACGACATTACCGGCTTCGGAATCCGCTCCGACGACGCCGTCACGCGCGAGCGCCGGACCCTCAGGGCCCGCTACCGCCTGGTCGAGGCGGCGAAGGGCACCGTGCTGCTCGACGCCACTGCGGGCTCGGACGCCGGCATCGACGTGGTCGGCTCGGAATATGCGACCGTCGCCGCCGAGCAGACGGCGCTGGAGCGGCTGTCCAAGGAGGTCGCCGACCAGATCGTCACCCGGCTCGCGCTCTACGCCCGGCGGAGCGGGACCACCCCGTGAAAGCGAAACGCGCCGAGGTCGAACGCGCGCTGAAGAGCCCTTCGGCCTATCGCTTCTTCCTCCTCTACGGCCCCGACGATTCCGGATCGCATTCGCTCGTGAAGGTCGCCGCCGCCGGTGCCGGCGCCGGGGCGGAGCGGGTCGAACTGACCGGCGCAGAGCTCAAAGCCGACCCCGCGCGGCTTGCCGACGAGGCGGCGTCCATCTCCCTGTTCGGAGGCGCACGTTACATTGTCGTGCAGCCGGCGGGAGACGAATGCCTGGCCGCCGTGGAGTCGCTTCTTCAGGCGCCCGCGGCCGGCAATCCGGTCCTCCTGATCGCCGGGGCGCTCAAGCCGACGTCCAAGCTGCTCAAGCTCGCCCTCGCGGAGCCGGCCGCCCTCGCTTTGGCCAGCTACGCTCCCGAGGGCCAGGAAGCGGAGCGGCTCGTCTCCGAAATGGCCCGGGCCGAGGGCCTCGCGGCAGGCCCCGACGTCGCACGCCGGCTCGCCGACGCCTGCGCGGGCAACCGGGCGATCCTGGCGCTCGAGCTGCAGAAGCTGGCCTTGTATCTCGACGCCGATGCGGGACGGCCGAAACCGCTCGACCATGACTCGCTCGACGCCGTCGGAGCGGCGGCCGAGGAAGGCGATCTCAGCCGGCTCGTCGACAGCGTCGGCAACGGCAATGCGGCCATGCTGCAGGCGGAGCTCGTCAGGTTGGCAAGCGAAGGCATAGAAGGAATCCCGCTGATCCGGGCGGTGCTCCGCCGGATGAGCCTGCTGTCGCGCCTGCGGGCCCAGGTGGAACGCGGATCGAGCCCCGGCGCAGTCATGGCGTCACAAGGTAAGTCCTTGTTCTGGAGGGAAAAAGACTCGGTCGGACAGCAGCTTTCGCGCTGGCGGCCCGACGCGCTGGCCCGAAGCGTCAGCCGGCTCCTGGAGGCGGAGCGGCAGGTCAAGGCCCCTGGCGGGCTCGGGCCGAGGGCGGTCGACGAGGAGCTCTTCGCCATCTGCCGACAGGCGGCGCGGCTGAGGTAGGGGCCGAAAGCGCGCCGGATCTCGGTCATTCTTCCGATGGTCGCGCCGATCGCTTTGCCTTCCAGTTACAACGCAACGGCGCGACGACGCGACGAGTCCGCGAAGCGGAAAAATCGGCGGGAAATGGACCGCGCCGAGCTGTCGATAATGTATGGCCTTCGGCCCATCCTCGGCATCGTCGCGTCTTTGCGTTGAAGACTCTCCCGCTCTGAGTTCGAGGCTATGACGGGCGTTGGAAGCGAGTGCCGCGCGTTTTCTTCAGATCTTCTCGCCGCTGAGGCGCTGGCAGATCATGTCGAGCTGGTCGAGGGTCGAATAGCCGAGCGCGACGACTCCCCCGTCGGGCTTGTGCGTGATCTTGACCTTGAGGCCGAGCATGTCGCCGAGCTGGCGCTCGAGCGCCTCGATGTCGGCGCCGGCGCCCTTGATCTCAAGCCGGCCCTGGCGCTCGCGGCCGGGCTTGCCGAAGCGGGCGAGCTTCTCGACCTGGCGCACCGACAGGCCCTGCTCGACAGCCTGGCGGGCCAGGCCTTCGGGATCTCTTGCTCCGATGAGAGCGCGGGCGTGCCCCATGCTAAGCTGCCCCGCCTCCACCAGATGCCTGACCCTTTCCGGAAGATCGAGCAATCTCATCAGGTTGGCGATATGGCTCCGGCTCTTGCTGACGAGCTTGGCGAGCTCCTCCTGAGTGTGGCCGTAATCGTTGATCAGCCGCCTATAGCCTTCGGCCTCCTCGAGCGCGTTGAGGTCGCGCCGCTGGATATTCTCGAGCAGAGCGACCTCGAGGGTCTCGGCGTCGTCGAAGTCACGGACAATCACCGGAATCTCGTGAAGCCGGGCCCGCTGCGCCGCCCGCCAGCGGCGCTCGCCGGCGACGATCTGGTAGCGGTGGCCGTGCGGCCTGACGACGATCGGCTGGATGAGGCCGCGCTGACGGATGGAGGCGGCGAGCTCCTCGAGCGCTTCCTCGTCGAAATGGCGGCGCGGCTGATCGAGATGAGGCTCGATCGAGGACACCGGCATCATCTGGATCCCGCCGCGGGCCGGGGCGGCGCCGCCGGTGACCGGCGCCTCCTGAGCGACCTCGCCGAGCAGTGAGGAGAGACCGCGGCCGAGGCCGGACGGGCGCTTGCGGGCGGGCGAATCGTCGCTCATGCCGCCGCCGCAGCCTTGGGCAGCCGGCCGATCAGCTCGCGGGCCAAAGCGATATAGGCTTCGGAGCCGGAGCAGCGATGGTCGTAGATGAGGGCGGGAATGCCGTGGCTCGGCGCTTCGGACAGCCGGACGTTGCGCGGAATCACGGTCTCGAACACGACCTTGCCGAGACAGGCGCGGACATCGTCGGCGACCTGCGAGGAGAGGTTGTTGCGGCGGTCGAACATGGTCAGGGCGACTCCGAGTATGGAAAGCTCCGGATTGAACCGCGCGCGGATCCGCTCGATGGTCTGCAAAAGCTGGCTAAGCCCCTCCAATGCAAAGAATTCGGTCTGGAGCGGGACCAGGATGGAGTTGGCCGCGACGAGCGCGTTGATGGTTAGCAGCCCGAGGCTCGGAGGGCAGTCGATCAGGCAGACGTCCCATCGGCTCGCGGCGGCATCGAGGGCGTTGTCGAGCCGGTGCGTGCGCTCCTCAAGGGCCACAAGCTCGATCTCGGCGCCGGACAGGTCGACCGTGGCCGGGATCAGGTCGAGCCGAGGCACCTTGGTCGGCACCACCGTCTCTTCGAGCGACGCTCCGCCGGTGAGCACGTCATAGCTGGAGCGGTCGCGAAGGGCCTGGCCGATTCCAAGGCCGGTCGAGGCATTGCCCTGCGGGTCGAGGTCGATGAGGAGCACCCGCCAGCCGGTGGCGGCGAGGGCGGTGGCGAGATTGATCGCCGTCGTGGTCTTGCCGACTCCGCCTTTCTGGTTGGCGACCGCAATACGGATCAAGATCTTCCCCTCGGCTTTCGGCGAACCCGGGTGGCGACGACGATCTGCGCTTCGGCGTCGGTGAGGCTCGGTTCGAGACGGAAGTCACCCTGCCACGAAGATCGAGCCGCTTCCAGTTCCGACTTGGCGTTTCGGCCTTTTGGAAGGATCCAGACGGTCTCCCCCGTCGAAAAGCGTTCCGCCAGGCCCAACAGCTTGGGCAGGGGCGCGAAGGCCCGAGCCGTGATCACGTCGAACGGCCGCGCAGGCAGAGCTTGCAGCCTCGTGCAGAGGATTTCGACCTTTGCCGCGATGCCGAGCACGGATGCCGCGGTGCGTAGGAAATCGACCCGAAGCTTCCGCGATTCCACCAGCACCGCCTCGGCCGGATGGAAAAGCGGCAGGATCAGCCCCGGAAATCCGGCCCCCGTTCCGAGATCCAGCCATCGACGCGCGTCTTGCGACGCGAAGCGCGCGAGCTGCGCCGAATCGAGTATGTGCCGTTCCCAGAATGCGTCCAGCGATCCCCTGGAGACGAGATTCTGACGCTCATTCTCGTCGCGCAAAAGCGCCTCGAAGGCCTCCAGGCGCTCAATTGTTTCACGTGGAACATCGAGCCGTGCCTTGGCGTCGGCCTCGTTCATCAGGCCGCCCTGCGCCTCGAATGGACCAGGATAGCGGCGAGCGCGGCCGGTGTGACTCCGCGAATCCGCCGCGCCGCGCCCAGGGTCGACGGACGCGCAGCGTTCAACCGCTCGACCATTTCCAGCGAAAGGCCGGGGATGGCCGAATAGTCGATTGTCGGGGGAATCCGGACATTCTCGTCGCTGCGCAGCCGGGCCACCTCCGCCTGCTGCCGTTCCACGTAGGGGGCATAGCGATGATCCTCCACTGCCTCTTCGACGAGGCGCCTGGGCAGGCCGGAGAGGGCGGGGACCAGCTTCAATAGTCCGGAGAGATCGAGCTGCGGGAAGCGCAGCCAGTCGGACAGGGGCCGTCGGTGCCCGTCGTCGCCGACGTCGATCCCGTTATTCCGGAGCTCTGCCCCTGTCAGCCCGAAGTCCAGATGCTTTTCGACCGCTCGCCGCTGCTCCTGCCGTGCGCGGAAATGATGCCGTCGCTCGGGACCCGCACAGCCCGCTTCGATCGCCTTGGGCGTCAGCCGGGCCTCGGCATTGTCGGCGCGCAGGCGAAGCCGGAACTCGGCCCGTGCCGTAAGCATCCGGTAGGGCTCGGTGACTCCCTGAAGCGTGAGATCGTCAACCATCACGCCGATATAGCTTTCGCTTCGGTCGAACAGCAGCGGGGGCCGACCGGCCGCCCAGGCAGCAGCATTGGCTCCGGCGACCAGGCCCTGCGCCGCGGCCTCCTCATAGCCCGTGGTCCCGTTGATCTGGCCGGCCAAGTACAGGCCCTCCACGGCGCGTACCCCCAAGGTCGTCTCGAGGATCCGGGGATCGACATGATCATATTCGACGGCATAGCCCGGTTGAAGGATTTCGGCGCGCTCCAGGCCCGCCATCGAGCGGACCATGGCCAGCTGCACGTCTTCGGGAAGCGAAGTGGAGATTCCGTTCGGGTAGACTGCCGGGTCGTCCAGGCCCTCGGGCTCCAGGAAGATCTGGTGGCCGTCGCGGTCGGCGAAGCGGTGGACCTTGTCTTCGATGGACGGGCAGTAGCGCGGCCCCACGCCGCTGATATCGCCGGCGAAGAGCGGGGAGCGGTTCAGGTTGGACCGGATGAGTTCGTGCGTTGCGCCGTTGGTTCGGGTGATTGCGCAGAAGAGTTGCACGGCGGGCCGACGCCTCGTCATGGGCGACATGGTCCACTCGTCCCGATCCGATTCCTGGCGTTCGAGCTTCGCCCAGTCGATGGTTCTTCCATCGAGGCGGGGCGGTGTCCCGGTCTTGAGACGAGCCAGGGGAAGCCCAAGCCCGCGAAGCTGTAGCGCCAGCGCCGTGGCGGACCGCTCGCCGATGCGCCCGCCGGCACGGCTCGTTCGCCCGAAATGGAGCTTTGCACCGAGGAAGGTTCCGGTGGCCAGGATCACGGCCTTCGAGCGCAGCGCCCGGCCGTCAGCGAGGTCGAGCCCGATGACGCGACGTGCGTCCAGGCGAAGCGTCGCGGCCTCGCCTTCGACGATCTCCAAGGCCTCCTCGGAATCCAACATCCTGTGGATGGCCGCCTTGTACAGGCTACGGTCGGCTTGGACCCGGGGCCCGCGTACGGCCGCCCCCTTGCTGGAATTGAGCATCCGGTAGTGAATTCCGGCCTCGTCGGCGGCTCGCGCGATGAGGCCGTCGCACGCATCGACCTCGCGGACGAGGTGGCCCTTGCCCAGCCCGCCGATCGCCGGGTTGCACGACATTGCTCCGATCTGCTCGCGCGTGAAGCTGACGAGGGCCGTCCGGGCGCCAGTGCGCGCCGCAGCGGCAGCTGCCTCGCAACCGGCATGGCCGCCGCCAACCACGATGATGTCGAAGCTCCGGTCCACAGCGCTGCCTCTATATGTTCCACGTGGAACAATGTCGCCTCTATTCCTCAGCTCCGACGCCTAACTCCGGTCGACAGACGCGATATGGTTTCGCACGCAGCCACACTACTTGCCGATGCAGAACCGGCCGAACAGCATGTCCAACATATCCTCGACTCCGGCCCGGCCGGTGATCCGGTCGAGCTCCAGCCGAGCCTGACGGAGAGCCTCGGCGGCGATCAGCATGTCGGACGCACGGGCCTCGCGCAAATGCCCCAGCGCGGCGCCGATCGCCTCCCGGTGCCGGGCGTTCGCCGAGGTTTCACCTTCGGCCGGAAGAAGGCTTCGGGCGCGGTGTGCCATGAGATCGACCAAAGCCTGGATCCCATGACCGGACTGGGCCGAGACCCGTATATCGGCCTCGCGAGCAGGCTCTGGAAGGTCGCATTTGGACTGGACCAAAATCGTCCTCTCGCGCTCCGGAGCCTCGGCCGGGTCGCCAAGCCACAGGACGAGGTCGGCCGAAACGAGCCTGGCGCGGGCTCGCTCCACGCCGATGGATTCGATCTCGTCCTCACTTTCCCGAAGCCCCGCGGTGTCCGTCAGAAGGAAAGGCAGGCCTGCAATGATCGTCGGGGCCTCGATCACGTCGCGGGTGGTCCCCGGCACGGCCGAGATTATCGCCGCTTCCCGTTCCGCCAAGATATTGATAAGACTGGACTTTCCGGAGTTTGGAGGTCCGGCGATCACGACCCGGAGGCCGTCCCGGAGCCGCTCCGCCGGGGGGCGCTGAAGCAGCGCCTGCATCTCGAAGGCGAGCGCCTCAAGATCGCCGGTCCATCCCGGCGGCCAAGCCTCGCCGACTTCGCCTTCATCGGAGAAATCGAGCGACGCCTCCAGGGACGCGGCCAGAGCGAGCAGCTTTTGACGCCATGCCTCCACTTTCCGGCTGAGCGCTCCCCCGGCCATCGCAAGCGCGGCCCGGCGCTGGGACTGGGTCTCGGCCTCGAGGAGGTCCGCGAGCCCTTCGGCCTCGGCCAGATCGATCCGCCCGTTCTCGAACGCCCGGCGGGTGAACTCGCCCGGCTCCGCAGGCCTGAGCCCATCGAGGCCCGCCAGGGCCTCCAGGACGGCCGCCACCACGGCCCGGCCGCCGTGCAGGTGAAGCTCGGCCACATCCTCCCCGGTGGCGCTGTGCGGCCCCGGGAAGCGCAGGACGAGGGCGCGGTCGAGCGGTTCGCCCCGCCAGCTCAAATTCGAAAGCGTGGCCGTCCGCGGCGGCGGCAACTTTCCGGCCAGCGCTTCGAGCGCCGGGCCGGCGCGCGGTCCGCTGATCCGAACCACCGCCACGGCCGCTGGCGGGCTTCCGGAGGACAGGGCGAAGATGGTGTCGTTCACGGCTTGGATTCTTTCGGAACGTCCGTCATCCGCCCGAATCAACCCTTCTTCCCGCTCATCCCCTCGAGCATCGACCGCCACATCGCCATGCCGGCCTCGTTCATCGGGCCCCAGGCCTTCATCATCTCGACCGCCGATTCGGCGGTGAGGCCCTCGCTCGCGGCTTTGGTCATCCGCTGCACATAGGCATCGTGGACCGGAGTGAGGTCCGGGAGCCCGAGGAAGCGGCGCGCTTCCTCCGGGGTGCAGTCGACGTCGACGCTGATCTTCATGGCCGGTCCTTCCGCTGGTCTCATTGCTATGTGTATAGAAGCGCCTCCCGAGACAAGAAGGAGCCGACATGGGGACGATCCGGATCGATACGCTGGAGGGGGACGGAGGCTTCGACGCCTATGTCGCCGAGCCCGAGGCGACCCCGCGGGCGGCGATCGTCGTCATCCAGGAGATATTCGGAGTTAATGAGGGCATCCGCCGCAAATGCGACCATTGGGCGCAGGCGGGCTATCTCGCTTTGGCCCCGGATTTGTTCTGGAGGCTCGAGCCGGGCGTTGAGCTCGATCCCGACGTGCCGGACGAGTTCAGCCGGGCGCTCGACCTGATGGGCCGGTTCGACCAGGACCAAAGCGTGATCGACATCGAGGCGACGATCCGGGCCGCCCGGGCGCGACCGGGTGAAGGTGGCAAGGTCGGTGTGGTCGGCTACTGCCTGGGCGGCCGGCTCGCCTATATGTGCGCCGCCCGCACCGATGCCGACGCCAGCGTCGGCTATTATGCGGTCGGCCTTCCGAACATCCTCCACGAGAAGAACGCGATCGCCCGGCCGCTGATGCTCCATATCGCCGGAGCCGACCATTTCGTCGACGAGGCGGCGCAGCGCTCGATGCACGAGGGGCTGGACGATCATCCGCGGGTGACTCTCCACGATTATCCCGGCGAGGATCACGGCTTCGCGGCCGAGATGGGCCAAAGGCGGAGCGAGGAAGCGGCCCGGCTGGCCGACCGGCGAACCGAAGAATTCTTTGCAGAGCACCTTCGGTGAGCACCCTGGCCCCGGTCCCGGCACTCGCGCCGAACCCCTGGCTCGTCGCGGGCGGGATCCTCAGCGCCCTCGCCGCGATCCTCCACCTCGCCGTCATTGCGGGCGGCCCGGACTGGTACCGCTTCGTCGGCGCCGGCGAGGAGATGGCGCAGATGGCGGAACGGGGTCTGCTTCGCCCTGCGCTCATCACAATCGCGATCGCGACGATCCTCGCCATCTGGTCCGCCTACGCCTTTGCCGGCGCGGGGCTCCTTCCCCGACTGCCGCTGATGCGGACCGCGCTGGTTGCGATCACCGCGGTCTATCTGCTGCGCGGCCTCGCTTTGGTGCCGCTGGCCGTGCTCCGACCGGCCCTCGTCGACTCCTTCGCACTGTGGAGCTCGCTGATCGTGCTGGCCTACGGTGTCGTCCACGCCGTCGGAACTTACCGCGCCTGGCCGGCGCTGGCCGCCGCAGCCCGATGAGCGATCCCTACGCCTTCATCCTGCGCGAGACCGGTGGCCCGGAAGTCCTCGAGGCCGAGCATGTCGACGTGCCCCGGCCGGGGCCGGGCGAGGTGCTGGTCCGCAACGAGGCGGTGGGGCTGAACTTCATCGACACCTATCATCGCTCGGGCCTCTACAGGCTTCCCTTGCCCTCCGGGCTCGGCGGAGAAGGGGCCGGGGTCGTGGAATCGGTCGGGGAGGCGGTCGCCGGCTTCAAGCGCGGCGATCGGGTCGCCTATTTCACCGGTCCGCTCGGATCCTACGCCACGCACCGGACGATCGCGGCCGACAGGCTGGTGAAGCTTCCCGATCCGATCGGCTTCGAGCAGGCCGCGGCGGCAATGCTGAAGGGGTGCACGGCGGAATATCTCATCGAGCGATGCGCCCGGGTCGAGCCCGGGCAGACCGTTCTCGTCCATGCCGCGGCCGGGGGAATGGGCTCGATCCTCGTTCAATGGCTGAAATCGATCGGCGCCGCCGTCATCGCCCATGCCGGCGACAGCCGCAAAGCGGCGCTGGCGGCCGAGCTCGGCGCCGACCATGCTCTGTGCTGCCCGATGGAATCGCTCGCGGCCGAAGTGCGGTCGCTGACCGGCGGCCGGGGAGTCGAGGTCGTCCTCGACGGAGTCGGCGCGGCCAGCTGGGCGGCGTCGCTGGGCTCGGTGGCCAGGCGGGGCCTGCTCGTCACCTTCGGCAACGCCTCGGGCCCGGTCCCGCCCTTCTCGGCGCTCGATCTGCTCGGCGCCGGCTCGATCTTCGTCACCCGGCCGACTTTGGCGGATTATTGCAGGAGCCACGAGGAAATGGCTGCCTCGGCGGCGCGCCTGTTCGAGATGGTCTGGAAGGGTTCGGTGACGATCCGGATCGGCGCCACCTTCCCGCTCCTCAAGGCGGCCGACGCCCACCGCGCGATCGAGGCGAGGGCGACGACGGGGTCGACGGTGCTGATTCCCTGAAAAGTCCTCCCCGACATTTGTCGGGGAGGGGGACCGCGCGAAGCGCGGTGGAGGGGGTTCTTCGAGTTACAAAAGGGCCCCTCCACCATGCTTCGCATGGTTCCCCCTCCCCTGCAAATGCAGGGGAGGATTTAAGACGTCAGCCGAACAGCGTCCCGAGCCCCACCTGGGGATCCACGAAGCCTTCGTAGACCATCTTGCCGGCGACGTAGACGATCACGGCGAGCCCGACCCAGGCGATCCAGCGATAGCGCTCGATATATTTGGCGAGGATGTTGGCGGCGATGCCCATCAGCGCGACGGCCAGAAGCAGGCCGATGATGAGGATGCCCGGATGCTCGCGCGCGGCCCCGGCCACCGCGAGCACGTTGTCGAGGCTCATCGAGACGTCGGCCACGGCTACCGCCCAGGCGGCGGCGGCGAAGCTCTTGGCGGGCTTGAGGCCGCTATCCTCGTCGCCGCTGACCTCGGGAGAGCCGCCCGACTGGCCGGAATGGCGAAGCTCGCGCCACATCTTCCAGCTCACCCAGAGCAGGAGAAGGCCGCCCGCGAAGGTCAGCCCGACGATCTGCATCAGCTGGGTCACGACCAGGGCGAAGGCAATCCGGAGCACGAGCGCGGCGATGATCCCGATCAGGATCACCTTTCGGCGCTGCTCGGGCGGAAGGCCGGCGGCCAGTGCGCCCACGACGATGGCATTGTCGCCGGCGAGCATGATGTCGATCATCAGCACCTGCCCGAAGACCACCCAGGCCGCGGCGGTGTTGAGCTTCGAGAAATCGGTGACGATGGCGTCCCAGATTCCGCCGATCCCGATCGGCACGGCGCCGTGCGCGGTGATGAGAATGTCGAGCATCTCTATCCTTCGATCACTGGTTCATCGAGGCGAAGAAGTCCTCGTTCGACTTGGCGTCCTTCATCTTGTCGAGGAGGAACTGCATCGCATCGACCGTCCCCATCTGCATGAGGATCCGGCGAAGGACCCACATCTTGGAGAGGGTCGCCTGGTCGACCAGCAGCTCCTCCTTGCGGGTGCCGGACTTGCCGACGTCGAGCGACGGGAAGATGCGCTTGTCGGAGACCTTGCGGTCGAGCACGATCTCGGAATTGCCGGTGCCCTTGAACTCCTCGAAGATGACCTCGTCCATCTTGGAGCCAGTGTCGATCAGCGCGGTGGCGATGATCGAGAGCGAGCCGCCTTCCTCGATGTTGCGCGCGGCGCCGAAGAAGCGCTTGGGGCGCTGGAGGGCGTTGGCGTCGACGCCGCCGGTCAGCACTTTGCCCGAGCTCGGCACCACCGTGTTGTAGGCCCGTCCGAGGCGGGTGATCGAGTCGAGGAGGATCACCACGTCCTTCTTGTGCTCGACCAGGCGCTTGGCCTTCTCGATCACCATCTCGGCGACCTGCACGTGCCTCGAGGCCGGCTCGTCGAAGGTGGAGGAGATGACCTCGCCCTTCACCGAGCGCTGCATGTCGGTGACCTCCTCGGGCCGCTCGTCGATGAGAAGCACGATGAGGAAGACTTCGGGATGGTTGTCGGTGATCGCCCGGGCGATGTTCTGGAGGAGTACGGTCTTGCCGGTGCGCGGCGGCGCCACGATGAGAGCGCGCTGGCCCTTGCCCTGCGGAGCGACGATGTCGATGACGCGCGCCGACTTGTCCTTGACTGTCGGGTCGGCGCTGTCGAGCGTCAGCTTCTCGTCCGGATAGAGCGGCGTCAAATTGTCGAAATTGACCCGGTGGCGGACCGCGTCGGGATCGTCGAAATTGACGGAGACGAGCCGGACCAGGGCGAAATAGCGCTCGCCGTCCTTGGGGCCGCGGATCTCGCCCTCGACCGTGTCGCCCGTCCTCAGGCCGAATTTGCGCACCTGGTTCGGGGCGATGTAGATGTCGTCCGGACCCGCGAGGTAATTGGCCTCGGGCGAGCGGAGGAATCCGAATCCGTCCGGAAGCACCTCGATCGTGCCCTGACCCATGATCTCCTCGCCATTCTCGGCCTGGACCTTGAGGATCGAGAACATCAGCTCCTGCTTGCGCAGGGTGGAGGCCCCCTCGATTCCGAGGGCCTCGGCCATGGCCACGAGGTCGGCGGGGGATTTCTGCTTCAGGTCTTTGAGATGCATGGGGGATTACTCGGACATTGGGATTGTCGACAGGCCGCGCGGAAGGTGGATTTTGGCGGCTGGGATTGCCTACACGGACGGCAGGCGAACGACTGTGGCGGCGTTAGGCTCCGCGATTTTTCAAGTCAACCGGGAAGGAGCCCGTCGTCCCAGCGAAGGCTGGGACCCCAGGGGGGTGAAAGACGCCGGCGCTTTCACCCACCGGTCCCCCCTCGTCATGCCAGCGAGCGAAAGGCGCCGGCGCTCTTCACCCCCCGGGGCCCCAGCCTTCGCTGGGGCGACGGCAGGTCAGAAAGGCTTCACGATGACCAGCACCACGATCAGCACCACCGCGATTCCCGGAACCTCGTTCATCATCCTGAGCCCCTTCCCGCTCAACGCGCGCTCGCCTCGCGCCAGCTTCCGGCCATACCCCACCATCCAGCCGTGATAGGCGGAGAGCGCGACGACGAGGATGAACTTGGCCTGGAACCAGCCCATCACCCAGGCCTGGGTCGTCCAGGCGAGGGAAAGGCCGAAGATCCAGACCAGGATCATCGCCGGGGTGATGATGATCCGCCTGAGCTTGCGCTCGCGATCGATCCAGCGTGCCTCCTCGGCCGATCCAGGCGCCGATTCCTGGTGGTAGACGTAGAAGCGCGGAAGCATGAACAGCCCCGCGATCCAGAAGATCACGAAGATGACATGTCCGGCCTTGAGCCAGGCGTAGGTCAAGCTGAGGGCGCTCGCGAGGGCATCGCTCACGCGCGCACCAGCTCGATGAGCTTCTCGACGTGATTGATCGGCGTATCCGGCAAGATGCCATGCCCCAGGTTGAAGATATGCGGTCGCCCCGCCAGGCTAGATAGGATGCGCGCCACCGCGGTTTCAAGCGCCTCGCCGCCGGCGATCAATGCCAGCGGATCGAGATTGCCCTGGACGGGCATATCCGGCGGCAGGACCGAATCCGCCCAGGCGGGGTC
>DASVUW010000300.1:0-12202 GCA_036386845.1 Allosphingosinicella sp.
GCCCGAGCAGCACATAGCCGCCGTCATGGGCAGGATGGAGGACGGCATCGTGCGCCTCGAGCATCTGGGCCGCGGCGCGCAGCCGGTGCCGGTCGAGCTCCGGGCAGTCGGCGCCGACGAGCAGCGCCGGCTCCTGGCCGAGCACCCGCTCCGCCGCGCGGGCCAGACGCTCGCCCAGGCCGCCGTCGCCCTGAGCGGTCAGCGCCAGCCCGGGCCGCGGCTCGTGCCACCGGGCGTCGGGGTCGCCGCACAGCTCGGTTGCCAGCCCCGTCGCCAGCGCCTCCTCGACGGTCGCGGCCAGCATTCGCGCCGCCAGCCTCGCAGCGCCGTCGGCCCCAAGCGCCGGGATCAGCCGGGTCTTGACCCGTCCCGCCACCGGCTGCTTGGCGAAGATGACGATCCGGGTCATCGCCGCCGCCAGCGGTGGTAGCGCTCCAGCAAGCCGAGGAGCCGCTCGGGCTTGTGGGCCTTCTTCCATTCGCCCGCGGCATATTTGTTGGCCTCCGCGAAGGTCGGATAGGCGTGGATCGTGCCGAGGATCTTGTTGAGGCCGAGGCCGTGCTTCATCGCCAGAACCAGCTCGGCGAGCAGTTCTCCGGCCCCCGCGGCGACGATGGTCGCGCCGAGCAGCCGATCCTTGCCGGGCACGACGAGCAATTTGACGAAGCCGCGGTTCGCTCCCTCCGCCAAGGCCCGGTCGAGGTGGGAGAGGTCGTAGCGAACCAACTCATAGGCGATCCCCGCCTCCTTCGCCGAAAGCTCGTTATGCCCGACATGGCCGACCTCCGGGTCGGTATAGGTCACCCAGGGGAGGACCCGGTAGTCGGCGCGGAAGCGCTTCAGGTGGCCGAACAGTCCGTTCACCGCCGCGAACCAGGCCTGATGGGCGGCGAAATGGGTGAATTGATAGGGCCCCGCGACGTCGCCGACGGCGTAGATATTGGGGTAGCGGGTCTCGAGCCACTCGTTGACGGCGACGGTCCGGCCGGTCTCGACGCCGAGAGCCTCGAGCCCATAGCCGCTCAGCCGGGCCTTACGGCCGACCGCGACGATGATCTCGTCGAAGGGGACGGCCTCTTCCTCGCCCGATCGCACGATAAGTGACTTGCCCTCGACCCGCACCGCGTCGTGTCCGGTACGCACGTCCACGCCCTCCTCGCGCAGGACCTGCGCGATCAGCTCGGAGACCTCCTCATCCTCCCTGGGCAGGAGCCGGGGCCCGTGCTCGATCTGGGTCACGTTCGAGCCGAGCCGGGCGAAGGCCTGGGCCATTTCGGTTCCGATCGGCCCGCCGCCGATGATCGCGATCCGCTCGGGAACCCGCTCCCGCCCGCGCAAGGCCTCCCACATCGAGTCGCTGGTGAGGTAGCCGCTCTCAGCGAGGCCGGGAATGTCCGGTACGGCGGGTTCGCCTCCGGCCGCGATGACGATGGCCCGAGAGGTCAGCCTTTCGCCGCCGTCGATCTCGACCGTCCAGGGGTCGACAAGCTTCGCATGGCCCTTCCGGACGTCGACCCCGAGCCTCGTATAGCGCTCGACGCTGTCGGCCGGGGCGATCTCGGCGATGATCCGGTGGATTCGCTCGACCACCTCGCCAAAGCGCACCTCGGGCTCGGCGGCGGCGACCCCGTAGTCGCCGGCGGTCCGGATCTCATGAGCGGCGCGGGCGCTTCGGATGAGGGCCTTGGACGGAACGCAGCCGGTGTTGAGGCAGTCGCCGCCCATCTCGCCTTTCTCGATCAGCGTCACCCTGGCCCGGACCGTCGCTCCGATGAGCGCAGTGACCAGTCCGCCGGCGCCCGCTCCGATGACGACGAGGTTGCGGTCGAAGCGCCTCGGCCGCTGCCAGCCCCGATAGACTCGCCGGCGCTTCCACCAGCCGACCAGCGCTTTGGCAATGAGCGGGAACAGCCCGAGCAGGACGAACGAGCCGATCAACGTCGGCGAGAGGATGTCGCTCGTGCTCTCGATCCCGGCGAGCTGGGTGCCGGCGTTCACGTAGACGACCGTCCCGAGCAGCATTCCGGCCTGGCTCACCAGGGCGAAGGTGATGAGCCGCATCGCGGTCAGCCCCATGGCGAGGTTGATGAGGAAGAAGGGGAAGGCCGGGATGAGCCTGAGAGTGAGCAGGTAGAAGGCGCCGTCGCGCTCGATGCCCCGGTCGATCGAATCGATTCGTCCGCCGAACCTGGCCTTGACCCAGTCCCGAAGCAGATAGCGCGACGAGAGGAAGGCGAGGCTCGCCCCGATCGTCGAGGCGAAGGAGGCGATCAGGGTCCCTTCCACCAGCCCGAATATCGCCCCCGCCGCGAGCGTGAGGATCGCCGCCCCGGGCAGCGATAGGGCGGTGACCGCGACGTAGAGCAGGAAGAAGCCGGCGACCGCGGCGACCGGGTTGGCTTCGACAAAGGCCGCAAGCTCCGACTGCTGCGACTTGAGGTTGGCGAGCGTGAGGTAGGCACCGAGGTCGAAGAGGAAGAATGCACCGATCGCCGCGACGATGAGGAGCAGAAAGAGAAGCTTGCCCGACCGTCTCATTCCATCTCCTCGCTTCACCGTCCCGTCATTGCGAGGAGCGAAGCGACGAAGCAATCCAGCCTGACTCGGGAGGCCGCACGGGATTGCTTCGCTTCGCTCGCAATGACGGAGATGGGTTTCGGCCCGGTTGTAACTGGACTATCCCCTCATGTCGAAGGAGGCCGACCATCGCCACCGCTCCGACATTGCCCGCATCTCCGTTCATCGATCCCGGCGCCCGGCCGCTCGATCCGGCCAAGTTCCGGAATCCGGCGCTGACGGCGAAGGGGGAGCGGCGCGCCCGGGTGGCGCTCGGCCGGCTCGAGACGCTCTGGATCAACACCGGGACGCTTTGCAACCTCGCCTGCGCGAGCTGCTATATCGAGAGCTCGCCGACCAACGACTCGCTCGTCTACCCGACCCTGGCCGAGATCCTGCCCTACCTCGACGAAGCGGCGCCGCTGGGCACGCGCGAGATCGGATTCACCGGCGGCGAGCCGTTCATGAACCGCGACTGCGCCGCGATGATCGCCGCGGCCCTCGGGCGCGGCTTCGACGTGCTGGTCCTCACCAACGCGATGCGGCCGATGCGCCGCTTCGAGGCGGCGATCGAGGCGCTTCCGCGCGAACGGCTGACGATTCGGGTCAGCCTCGACCATCACAGCCGCGAGATGCACGAGGCGGAGCGCGGACGCGGCACCTGGGACAAGGCGCTTGGCGGCCTGCGCTGGCTCGAATCGAAGGGTTTCAGGACGGCGATCGCCGGGCGGCAGCTTCCGGGGGAAAGCCCGGACCAGGCGCGCTCGGGCTATTCGGCCTTGTGCCTGAGCGAGGGGCTCGCGGCCGAGGCCGGCCTCGTCCTGTTTCCGGCGATGGACTCCGCCGCCGACGTTCCCGAGATAACCGAGGCCTGCTGGGACATCCTCCATGTCGCTCCCGGGGCCATGATGTGCGCATCGAGCCGGATGGTGGTCAAGGCGAGGGGGGCGCCGCGTCCCCATGTCGTCGCCTGCACGCTGCTTCCCTATGACCCCCAGTTCGCGCTCGGCCCGACTCTGGCGGATTCTGCGCTCGAGGTCAGCCTCAACCACCCCCATTGCGCGCGATTCTGCGTGCTGGGCGGGGCCAGCTGTTCGGCCTGATTATCCTCCCCATCGAAGATGGGGAGGGGGACCCCGCGTAGCGGGGTGGAGGGGTAGATGGCACAAGCCTCGCCAGCTACCCCTCCACCACCCTTCGGGTGGTCCCCCTCCCCATGCCATGGCATGGGGAGGACGATGCTCTCCGTCGTCATCCCCGCGCTGAACGCCGCCGCCACCCTCGGCCCGTGCCTGAGCGCGGTGGCCGAGGCCGACGAGATAATCGTCGTCGACGGCGGTTCCACGGACGGCACGGCCGCCATCGCCCGAAGCCATGGCGCCCGCCTCGTCCAGTCGCCCCGCGGCCGCGGGATCCAGCTTGCAGCCGGTGCCGCCGCGGCGACCGGCGACTGGCTGCTCTTCCTCCATGCCGACACCCGCCTCGCCCCCGGTTGGCGAGAAGCGGCGGAGCGGCACATGGCCCGGCGGCCGGACAAGGCCGCCTGCTTCCGCTTCCGGCTCGACGCCGGCGAGCGGCGCGCCCGGCTCGTCGAGGCCGGAGTCGCGCTTCGGGTGCGGGCGCTGGGCCTGCCCTATGGCGACCAGGGCCTGCTCATCGCCCGGCGCCTCCACGACGAGGTGGGCGGCTACCGCCCGCTGGCCCTGATGGAGGATGTCGACCTCGTCCGGAGGATCGGCGCCCGGAGGATCGAGCGGCTCGCGGTCGACGCGGTCACCTCGGCGCAACGCTGGCGACGCGGCGGGTGGCTCAGGCGTTCGGCCCGCAACCTGCTCTGCCTCGCTTTATACCGGGCCGGGATGAGTGCCGAGCGGGTGGCCCGCCTCTACGGCTGAGGCGCGATCCTCCTGCACACCGCGTCCAGCTTGCGCAGCAGGGCCGGATCGCGGGCTTCAGGTGGAGTGACGACGGCGGAGTCAAGATTCGTGTCGATCGGCGAGGCGGTCCGCTGGCGCGGCAACGCCGTTGCGAACGCCTCGACCATATCCCGCGCCCTTCCGGCGTTCGCCGTCAGCTGCGCGATGACGGCGGAAACCTCAACCGCCTCCTCGCCGCGGCGCCAGCAATCGTAGTCGGTGACCATGCCCACCAGGGCGTAGGGTAGCTCGGCTTCCCTCGCCAGCTTGGCCTCGGGCATGGCGGTCATCCCGATCACGTCGCAGCCCCAGCTGCGGTAGAGCTCGCTCTCCGCCCGTGACGAGAATTGGGGCCCTTCCATCGCGAGATAGGTGCCTCCTTGGACGACGCTCGCACCGGCCGATTCCGCCGCGGCGGCGAGCAGGCCGGAGAGTCGCGGGCACACCGGATCGGCCATCGAGACGTGGGCGACGAGGCCGGGGCCGAAGAAGCTCTTCTCGCGTGCGAAGGTCCGGTCGATGAACTGGTCGACGACGACGAAGCGTCCGGGCGCCAGTTCTTCCCTGAGCGATCCTACCGCCGAGATGGCGACGAGATCCGTGCAGCCGGCGCGCTTCAGCGCATCGACATTGGCGCGCGCGTTGACCTGGCTCGGCGGGATCCGGTGGCCCCGGCCGTGGCGGGGAAGGAAGACGAAGCGCGTGCCGTGAAGGCGCCCGACCAGCAGCTCGTGGGATGGGGCGCCCCAGGGCGTGTCCACCGCGATCCACTGCGACTCCTCCAGCGCGTCCATCCCGTACAGGCCCGAGCCGCCGAGGATTCCGATCGTCCATTCGCCCATGCGCTCGGGAATAGGCGAAAGCGCCCTTCCCTGAAAGGCCGTCGGTTCGCATCCGGAACTCGGATTTTGGTGCAGACGGCAAATTATCTCCCCCTGCAAAATCAAAGCGTTAGAAATTGGTGCCTGGCACCAATTTCCGATTTTTCAGGTGAGGACGATCCTCAGGTCGTTGACGTTGGTTCCGGTGGGGCCGGTGACGAAAAGGCCGCCGCGCCGCTCGAACCAGGTCCCGGAATCGTTGGCATGGAGAGCGGCTTCGGCGCCGGCCGGGTCGCCGCCCTCGAAGAAGGCGCCGGCGGCCCGGCTGAAGCCGTCGATCCCGTCGGTGTCGGCGGCGAGCCCGGAAACCTCCGGCCGCCCGGCCAGCGCCAGCGCGGCGGCGAGCGCATATTCCTGGTTGGGGCCGCCGATGCCCTCGCCGCGCACGGTGACGGTGAGCTCGCCGCCCGAGATGAACGCGGTGCCGGGGGCGGCCGCCAAAGCCATGGCGGCATGCTCGCGCCCGACATCGAGCGCTTCCCCCTCGCATTCCATCAGCCGGACCTTGTAGCCGAGCCGCTCCGCCTCGGAGCCCGCCGCCGCCAGGGCGTCCGAGCCCCGGGCGACGATCCGGTAGGCGCCGGGCGCCTTGGAAGGAGTCTCCGACCAGCCGCATTCGGGCGCCTCGATTGCGTAGCGCTGCAGGATGGCCCGCGCCTGGCCGAGGGTGGTGGGATCGCCGACGGTCGGCCCGGAGCCGATATCCTCGGGCGAATCGCCGAGGACGTCGGAGATTGCGAGGGTGACGAGCCGGGCGGGCGCCGCCGCCAGGGCCAGCCGTCCACCCTTGAAGCGCGAGAGATGGCGGCGGACGCAATTGATCTCGCCGATCGAGGCGCCGGAGCGAAGCAGGGCCTCGCTCAGCTTCGCTTTCGCCTGCAGGCCGAGCCCTTGGCCGGGGAGGCAGGCCAAGGAGGAGGCGCCGCCGCTCAGAAGCACCAGCACCAAGTCCTCTTCCCCGGCCTCGCCGGCCAGAGCCAGCAGCCGGCGCGCGGCCAGCAGGCTCGCCGAATCCGGGACCGGGTGAGCCGAGTGGTCCACCTCGATCCGGTCGAGCGATCCGCCGCTGCCGTTCGGCGCGACCGCGAGGCCCGACAGCGGCCCGCGCCAGCGCGCCTCGACCGCCGCCGCCATCGGCACCGCCGCCTTGCCGAGCGCGAGCAGGATCGTCCGGCCCGGCGGCGGCTCCGGCAGGTGGGCCGGAAGGACCCGCTCCGGCAGGCAGGCTTCCATCCCCGCCCGCCAGATCGCCTCCAGATGCCCGCGCCGATCCATTCGCCGAGCTTGGCGCCTGAAGCGCGCCGGCTCAAGGGTCGTTTGCCCCCCTCCACCGGCCGAGGTTTTTCAAAGACTTGGAAATTGGTGCCTGGCACCATTTTCCGATATGGGCTTTCCTGCGCCGGCGCTTGGGCTAGTCTCACCCGCGTGAGACGCGCCTCCCGAATCACCCTTCGAGTCGCCGGCGCCTTGCTCGCCGTGCCTTTGCTCTATTTCCTCGCCGCTTTGGTCCTCGGCGCAGTCCCCGCCAATCGCGGCCGGGTGGAGCCGAAGGAGGGGGTGACGATCTTCGTCCGGACCAACGGCGTCCATACCTGGATCCTGGTTCCCAAGGTGACCCCCGAAATGGACTGGCGTCCGCTCGTCCCCGGCGGGCATCTGAAGGACGCACGCTGGGGCCGCGGCAATCACGTCGCCCTGGGCTACGGCAACCGCACCTTCTACCTCGAGACCCCGACCTGGGGCGACCTCACCATGAAGAACGCCTTCCTCGCCGCCTTCGGCCAGGGGCGGACCCTGATGCACGCCGACCACGACCACGATCCGCAATCGAGCGAGGATACGAGGAAGATCGTCCTTCGGCCGGCCGAATATCGCCGCTTGGTCGAGTTCGCCCGGGCCAGCTTCCAGGTCGATGCGCAGGGGCGGACGATTCCGGTCCTGGGCGGGGGCTATGGGGCGTCGGACATGTTCTACGAGGCGGTGGGCCCGTACAGCGCCGTCTATACGTGCAATTCCTGGACCGGCGCGGCTTTGCGTCACGCCGGCGTGAAGACGGGCGTCTGGACCCCGCTTTCTCAGAGCATCATGTGGAGGCTCTGATTTGCCTCCCCATCGCAGATGGGGAGGGGGACCACCCGAAGGGTGGTGGAGGGGTAGAAGCGCTGAGCCGGGAGGTTCGCTCGAGATCCGCTAACCTCTGCGCCGATTACCCCTCGACCATGCTTCGCATGGTCCCCCTCCCCATGCGGCGCATGGGGAGGCAAAGAGCACTACCCACGCCTCGCCCCCTGCGTTAGAGGAGCACCCAACCGGCAAACCACAGGGGGTTTCGATGGCGAAGATACTCGGCAACTTCCATCTGGCGCTGATCATCGGCGTCGTCCTGACGATCGCGGCGATGTTCGGGCTTCACGGCGGGCTGATCGGGGACGGCAGCTACGACTGGACCCAGTTCATGCGTTACCTGCACATCTTCGCGGGGATCCTGTGGATCGGGCTCCTTTATTATTTCAACTTCGTCCAGATCCCGACCATGCCGAGCGTCCCCGCCGAGCTGAAGCCGGGGGTCACCAAATATATCGCGCCCAAGGCGCTCTTCTGGTTCCGCTGGGCGGCCCTTGCGACGGTGATTCTCGGCCTGATGACCGGCGAGATGAAGGAAGGCGGCTACACGGCCCGGGCCCTCGGCCTCGCCGAGACCCACCGGACGATCGGCATCGGAATGTGGCTCGGCATCATCATGGCGGCGAACGTCTGGTTCGTGATCTGGCCGAACCAGAAGCGGGCTCTCGGAATCGTCCCGGCCGACGACGCGGCCAAGGCGCGGTCCGGCTCGGTCGCGATGATGGCCTCGCGGACCAACCTCATCCTGTCGCTGCCGATGCTCTACTGCATGGTCCTCTACGCGCATCTCAGCGCCTGATCGGCAAGCCGCCGCGGATGAGGCCCACCTCCGTCATTGCGAGGAGCGAAGCGACGAAGCAATCCAGCCTCCGGCCTCCGAGCCGCTGGATTGCTTCGCTCCGCTCGCAATGACGGGCGGGCGATGACCAAAGGCTGGTCCTTCTCGATCGACCGCGGCGGCACCTTCACCGACATCGTCGCCCGCTCGCCCGAGGGGCGGCTGCTCACCGCCAAGCTGCTCTCCGACAATCCCGAGCAATATGACGACGCCGCCGTCGAGGGGATAAGGCGGCTGGTCGCCGGCCCGGAGGCCCGTCATTGCGAGGAGCGGAGCGACGAAGCAATCCAGCTTCCGGGCGCGCAGCGGTCTGGATTGCTTCGCTCCGCTCGCAATGACGGGCTCACGGTCAAGATGGGAACCACCGTCGCGACCAACGCCCTGCTGGAGCGCAAGGGCGAGAAGCTCGTCCTCGCCGTCACGGCCGGCTTCGCCGACGCGCTCAGGATCGGCTACCAGGCGCGGCCGGACATCTTCGCCCGGCAGATAATCCTGCCCGAGGCGCTGTACGACCATGTCGTCGAGGTCGACGAGCGCGTGACGGCGGAGGGCGAAGTGCTTCGCCCGCTTGATCTCGAAGCCGCCCGCTCGTCGCTTACAAGCGCTTATAAGGCGGGATATCGCGCGATCGCTATCGTCCTGATGCACGGCTGGCGCTGGACCGAGCATGAGGCTGCGCTGGCGGCACTGGCCGAGGAGATCGGGTTTACCCAGGTCTCGGCGAGCCACCGCGTAGGGCCGCTGATCAAGCTGGTCGGGCGCGGGGACACGACGGTGGTCGACGCCTATCTGTCGCCGGTCCTTCGCCGCTATGTGGACCGGGTCGTGGCCGCGCTCGGGGCAGAAGCCCGGCTCTTCTTCATGCAATCGTCGGGCGGCCTGACCGATGCCGGCGCCTTCCAGGGCAAGGACGCGATCCTCTCCGGCCCGGCCGGCGGAATCGTCGGGATGGCGAAGACGGCTCGCGAGGCGGGGTTCGACCGGATCATCGGCTTCGACATGGGCGGGACCTCGACCGACGTCTCCCATTATGCCGGAGCCTATGAGCGGACCAACGAGACAATCGTCGCCGGAGTACGGGTGCGCGCGCCGATGCTGGAGATCCACACGGTGGCGGCGGGCGGGGGCTCAATATGCCATTATGACGGCGCCCGGTTCCGGGTCGGCCCCGACAGCGCCGGGGCGGTGCCCGGACCGGCCTGCTACCGGCGCGGCGGGCCTCTCACCATCACCGATTGCAACGTCGTCCTCGGCAAGATCAGGGCGGAGCACTTCCCGCGAGTCTTCGGACCGGGCGGCGACGAGCCGATCGACCCGGCGGCCGCCCACGCCCTGTGCGAGGCGATCGGCGCCGAGGCGGGAATGTCGGCCCGGGAGGCCGCGGCCGGCTTCATTCGCATCGCGGTCGACAACATGGCGAGCGCGATCAAGCGGATATCGATCGCCCGGGGCCATGACGTCACCCGCTACACCCTGGCCTGCTTCGGGGGCGCCGGCGGCCAGCATGCCTGCCTCGTCGCGGATGCGCTCGGGATGGAGCGGGTGATGATCCACCCGCTCGCCGGCGTGCTCAGCGCTTACGGGATGGGCCTGGCGGACATGGTCGATCTTAGGCAGCGAAGCGTCGGCGGGGAGGTGCTGGACGATGTGCTGGCGGAGCTTGCCGAAGAGGCGGAGAAAGCTCTGAAGGGTCAGGGCATCGAGGCGGTCGTGCTGAAGCGTCGTGCTGCTCTGAGGTACGAGGGTAGCGACAGCAGCCTGGAGGTGGAGGCGGGGAATTTTGAAGCCATGCGCGCTGCGTTCGAGGAAGCGCACCGCGTGCGGTTCGGCTTCGTCTCGCCCGAGACCCCGGTCGTCGTGGAGACGGCGATCGTCGAAGCCTCGTCCTCCCCGTCGCGAAGCGATGGGGAGGGGGACCACCCGAAGGGTGGTGGAGGGGTAGCTGGAACAGATCTGCGCCATTTACCCCTCCACCAGGCTTCGCCTGGTCCCCCTCCCCATGCTGCGCATGGGGAGGCAATCTACGACCGCGCCTCTTTGCGCGCAGGTGATTCCATTTCCGGCCCCGCCCTCATCATCGACCCCTCCGCCACCACCGTCGTCGAGCCAGGCTGGCAGGCGGTGGTCGACCGCCTCGGCAACCTGATCCTCACCCGCTCCGCCCCCCGCGAATCCTCCAACGCCACCGGCACCGACGCCAATCCGGTGATGCTCGAAGTGTTCAACAACCTGTTCATGGCCGTAGCCGAGGAAATGGGGGTTGCGCTCCAGAACACGGCCTCCTCCGTCAACATCAAGGAGCGGCTCGACTTCTCCTGCGCCCTGTTCGATTCGGGCGGAGCCCTGATCGCCAACGCGCCGCATATCCCGGTCCACCTCGGCTCGATGGGGGACTCGATCCGGACGGTCATCGACTCGAGAGGCGACGGGCGGGACGGGCGCGGCATCCGCGAAGGCGACGTCTACGTCCTCAACGCCCCCTATCGCGGCGGCACGCATCTGCCCGACATCACCGTGATCATGCCGGTCTTCGCCGCAAAGGGCGACGAAGCGCCGGCCTGGTACGTCGCCGCTCGGGGCCACCATGCGGACGTCGGCGGGATCGCTCCGGGGTCCATGCCCCCCGACAGCCACAGGATCGACGAGGAAGGAGTCCTCATCGACAACGTCCTTCTGGTCGACGAGGGCCGCTTCCTCGAGGCCGAGATGCTCGCCTTGCTCGCTTCCGGCCCGTGGCCGGCGCGGAGGCCCGACCGCAACATCTCCGACCTCAAGGCCCAGGTCGCGGCCTGCGCGCGGGGCGCGGCGGAGATGCGGCGGGTGTCGGGCGAATATGGCCGCGAGGTGGTCGACGCCTATATGGGCCATGTCCAGGCCAATGCCGAGGAAGCGGTGCGGCGGCTGATCGGCCGGCTTCGGGACGGCGACTTCCGCTACGCGATGGACAATGGGGCCGAGGTCCGCGTGTCCGTCAAGGTCGACCCGGCGGCCCGCTCGGCGATCGTCGACTTCACCGGCACGAGCGACCAGCAGCCCAACAATTTCAACGCGCCTTTCTCGATCTGCCGGGCCGCGACGCTCTACGTGTTCCGCACCCTGGTCGACGACAGGATCCCGATGAACGACGGCTGCCTCCGGCCCATCACCCTCGTCGTTCCCGAAGGCTCGATGCTCCGCCCCCGCTATCCGGCCGCGGTCGTCGCCGGCAATGTCGAGACCAGCCAGGTGATCACCGACGCCCTCTTCGCCGCCTGCCGCGCGCTCGCGCCGAGCCAGGGGACGATGAACAATTTCACCTTCGGAAACGCGCATCACCAATATTATGAGACGATCGCGGGCGGCGCCGGCGCCGGCCCGGATTTCGACGGAGCGAGCGCGGTCCAGACCCATATGACCAACAGCCGGCTCACCGATCCCGAGATACTCGAGACCCGCTATCCGGTGCTCGTCGAACGCTTCGCCATCCGCCGCGGAAGCGGCGGCGACGGCGCGCACAAGGGCGGCGACGGGGTGGAGCGCCACATCCGGTTCCGCGAGCCGATGCGCGCCAACATCCTCTCCAACCGCCGCGAGGTCGCGCCTCGAGGGATCGAGGGGGGAGGGGATGCGAAGCCGGGAGTCAACCAGGTGGTTCGGGCGAACGGGACGGTGGAGACCTTGAGCGCGACGGCCTCGGCGGAGATGCGGGAGGGCGACATGTTCGTGATCGAGACTCCGGGGGGAGGGGGATTTGGCGCGCCCTCGTCCTCCCCGTCGCGACGCGTTGGGGAGGGGGACCCGGCGAAGCCTGGTGGCGGGGTAGCAGGCCCGGACAAAGAGGATCGCGCGTGAACCCGCAGCCGCTTCTGCCGATCACCCCTCCACCACCCTTCGGGTGGTCCCCCTCC